>CAYUKJ010000042.1:0-8151 GCA_964445245.1 uncultured Methanosarcinales archaeon
GTCGGGCCGCAAAGAAGCATTAATATAACAGAAAACCTAAGTTTTTAATACGAATTGCTAGGTTTTCTGGATATAATAGCGCGCTTGAAGCAATTAAAGATTAATGCGCTCTATTATAAGCCGAGGCGTCTTCCCCAGCCGGATACGCGGCTTGCCCACGATGGTCCGGCAGCCCGGGTGTCTCCCATGGCAAAGAAGACGGTGAAAAAAAAGAGTTCTGCGGCGAAAGGTTCTTCGAAAAGTCCTCCCAAAAAAACGGCGCGGATGCCGGCGAAAAAGGCCGCGCCAGCAAGGGTTGCGCCCTCCGCGAGCCGAAAAGTCGCAGACTGCCGCCTGTATCCGAGCGCCAACAACTGCTCGCTGTGCATCAGCGGGACTGAGGAGGAAGTCTTGAATGTCGCGGTGTGGCACGCCGTGACCGACCACGGGCACCAGGACACACCTGAGTTTCGGGTCCAACTCCGCAGGTTCCTAAAGGACGAGTGAAGGGCTAGTCAGGCTGCGGCCCGTAGCAGTGCGCCGGCACCGGCCCGAAGACGCCAACCTCGTCAAGATAGCCCCTGAGAGCTCTCGCCTGATGCCGCAAGCCGCCGCCGACGGGATAGCCTCGGGTGTTTTCCGCCATCGAGGTCAGGAGACGGTCCAGGCGCACCAGGTCTGCCTCGACCGGATGGGCGGGCGTGTAGAACCGCCAAAGCGCCAGTGTCTCCGGCGACGCCCAGATATTTTTTGCGTGCTCAGGGAAGCGGAGCGGATACATGACGCGCACGCCCATGAGGTAGGCGGTCTCGAAGACGAGGGCGCAGTCGAGGGCGCGGAGCTGGCGGATCCGGGCCTCCTCCGAGATGGCGGGCGGAGGCGTCTCCCGGTACATGGCCAGGGCCTTGTCCCAGACGTCAAGGGCCTGCTCGCGGGTCGGGGCCTTGGTAAGGGCCCTGCGGTGCTGGTGGAGCGCCTGCTTGAAGCGCCAGTGGCCGCCGATGTAGGCAAAGTAGCGCTGGCGGAGCTCTTCGTCGGGGACGGCCTCATACACACCGCCCTGGAACTTCACGAAGTCCAAGATGCCGGGGGCCTCGAAGGCGACTTTGTCCAAATCCACGATGAAGCTGTCGTCCGGGCGGTCCGCGTCGAGGAGGATGTTGCTGGGATAGTAATCCCCGTGGATGGCGGTTGGGCGAAGGTACCGGTCTTTGGGCTCGCGGATTCGGCTTTCGAGGGGGGCGAAGAGGTGCTTGATTCGGCGGTACGGGTCGCTGAGGTGGGCGTAATAGAAGCGCGACATGGTGCCTGGGACCTGCCGGGCGGCGACGGCCTGAAGCTGGGGGCGCATCGCGTCGTCGGACAATGCGACACGGGCGCAGAGGGCGGCGGCAAAGTTGGTCTTGGTGGGGAAGGGATTGTAGAGGCGCAGGGCGTCCGGTATGGCATGTGGGTTGGCGATGTAGCCGCGGTAGGTTTTGGCAAAGGCCAGTCCGTTCTGGAGAAAGACGAGGCGCTCCAATGAAGCTAAAGCCCACTTGCGCCGCTTGGCGGCGTACTGCTGGGCGAGGCGCGCCCGCTGCCCGTCGTCGAGAGCGGCGTCAAGGGCGTCCTGCTCCTGGCTCTCCGATTGGCGGAGCAGGACGTGGAGGCGGGCCGCACCCTCTGGCAGGTACTCCATGATGAGCGCGTCATGGGTCTCCGCGAAGCTGTAGGCCCGGGGAATGCCGGGAATGCCCAGCTCAGAGGCCATCAAGAGCGTCCGTGCCTCATACTGCCAGCTATTGGACCTCGGCCGCACGCCCAGCATGTTCGTGCGGCTGGTGTGGGGGTGCATCGGCCGCTTGACGGCGCGGCTGATGACCAGGTTCTCTTTATGGCGTTTGTCCGAGACCTCCCATTTCTCGATGACAGTGTCGGGCCGGATGCTCCCGTCGATCAGCTCCCGGTAGACGGTGAATTGCGAGAGGTCCGGCTCGGTGTCGGCGTCCTTGGCATACGCGGGGTGGCTGGCGACAATCCTGCGGATGAGGCTGGGCTCGTCGGGGGCGGGGGAGATATAGTCGTTCACGGTGGCGCTACTGGTACATCACCCGCGTGATGGTGTGCAGCGAGTTGATGAGGTTGCGCAGGTGGTGGATGAGGTTGACGAGCGTCGGGCGGTCTTTGTAGGCCATCATGAGCTCGGTGGTAAGGGTCATGTAACTGCCCTTCTGGCTGGAGACGGCGAAGGCCTGCTCGGCGTTGCGCTTGGCGTACGCCTTCATGGAGTCTAGGTAGTAGCGGTTGATGTCCTGGATGAGGCGGACCAGCTTCGGGTACTTGTGCGTCTCGATCTCGACCAGCAGGCGGGCGATGCGCTTGATCTCGTCGGCGCCTTGCTCGAGGGCCATGGCAAGCTCGTAGGCGCGGAGGTAGTCGAGGGGGGTGTCGCCGCCCCTGGCGGGCACCGTCGTGCCGAGCCGGTGCTTGACCGTGCGTTTGACAAGGAACATGAGGCGGTTGACGTCGACGTCGCGGGCCTGGATGGAGTCGCTTAATTCGATGTTCTCAAAGAAGGTGGACTCGCTCACGACTTTCGTGATGTCGGCCAGCATGCCCCGGACGATGTTGTCCACCTTGTGGATGAGGCTGTCGACGGTGATCTCCTCTAGGTTCACGTAGTCCTTGGCCAGGATGTGCTCGGTCGTCTGCTCGAGGATCTCGAGGGCCATGAGTCCGTGGATGATGGTGCGCATCTGGGCGACGTCGCTGCGGCCGTCGATGAGGATCCTTACGGTGTGGAAGTTGTTGACGTAATGCGCCACCAGCGTGCGCCGGAAGGTGTTGGTGTCCAAGCCGCGCGCGTCAATCGTCGTGGCGCGCGGCTCGGCGCGGTGCTCGATGGGCGCGGCGCTCAAGACGAGCTGCTGGGAATTGGGCTCCAGGTAGAGGCTGGCGCCTTTGGTGAGGCCGTTTTTCTCCAGCCAGGCCTTGGGCAGCGAGACGACGTAGGAGTTGTTGCCGAACTTGATGAGCTTGCGGTATTCCATAGAGATACCCCCCAACATATGGCGCATATGCGCTATATATGTTATATGGAATAAGTATATATTAATAAACGTTTTCCCTAAGGCCAAGAGGGGGTGAAAGACCATGGACGATGAGGAGGGGTTTTTCAACGACGGCGATACGGACGCCTTCTTCGACATGGACGAAGAGGAGCGGGAAGAGGCCGAAGATGACCTCTACACGGATTATTCCGTGGAAGAGGCCCTTGAGGATGACGGGATTTCGCCGGAAGAGGCGGCCTTTATGCATGGGATCATTGATGCTCTTTAGATGTCAGGACGGGGAAGGGGCCGGTGTGACCTTCGCCTATGAGTATAAAAGCCCCTCCTTCCCCGTTTTTCGGCCTCTCGGCCTGGAGACAGCCCTCGGGCGCCGCCTAGCCGGCTTCCCAAGGCGCTCCATTGCGTCCCCACATGACATGACGCTTTGAAATATGGCCCCTAGTCCCTATATCGAATCGTCTTCTTGAAAGACAGTCTGAAAACACTGAAAACGTGCGTTATAGGCCGTATAAACGCTGTTGAAAACGAAAGGTTTATATGGGCTGGGGGGTCCTAAAACCAGGAAGTCCCATGCCTGCCTCAACGACCTACGATACGTCTCAGATTACGGTATTGGAAGGGCTAAGCGGCATCCGGAAACGGCCTGGCATGTACATCGGCACGACAGGCCCCCGCGGCCTCCACCACCTCGTCTACGAGATTGTGGACAATGCGATCGACGAGGCGATGGCGGGCTTTTGCACCAGCATCGTCGTGGCGCTCCACGCGGACGGCTCCTGCTCGGTCAAGGACAACGGGCGCGGCATCCCCGTCGACATCCACCCCAAGTTCAACCAGTCCGGCGTCGAAGTCGTCTTCACGCACCTGCACGCCGGGGGCAAGTTCGACAAGAACACGTACAAGGTCTCCGGGGGCCTGCACGGGGTGGGGGCCTCGGTCGTGAACGCGCTGTCAAAGGCCGTCGAGGTCCAGGTCCGCCGCGCCGGCAAGATCTGGTACGTCCGCTTCGAGCGCGGCAAAGTCGTCGTCCCCCTCAAGCCGGTCGGGCAGTCGGACGAGGTCGGCACCCAGGTCCGCTTCTGGCCCGACCCCGAGATCTTCCTCGAGGGGACCGACTTCGACTACGACACCTTGGCCACGCGCCTGCGGGAGCTGTCCTTTCTCAACTCAACGGTCGCCATCACGTTCAGCGACGAGCGGACCGGCAAGTCCGAGGTCTTCGAGGCCAAGGGCGGCACGGCTGAGTTCGTCACGTACCTCGGCCGCGGCGCCAACGCCCTGCACCCAGTCATCAGCCTCCAGAAAAGCAAGGACACCGTCGAGATCGACGTCGCGCTCCAGTACAACGACAGCTACCAGGAGACCGTCTTCTCGTTCGTGAACGCAATCAACACACCCGAGGGCGGCACCCACCTCACCGGCTTTAAGACGGCCCTGACGCGCACCCTCAACAAATACGCCGAGGGCCATGGCTTCCTCAAGAACGGCGACGCCTCGCTCACCAGCGAGGACGTCCGCGAGGGCCTCGTCGCCATCATCTCCGTCCGCATCCCCGAACCCCAGTTCGAGGGCCAGACGAAGGCCAAGCTGGGGAACTCGGAGGTCAAGGGGATTGTCGACTCCCTGGTCTCGACGGGGCTGAGCACGTTCCTGGAAGAGCATCCCAAGGACGCGCGCGCCATCCTCGACAAATGTCTCAACGCCGCCAAGGCCCGCGAGGCCGCCCGGAAAGCCTGCGAACTTGCCCGCCGCAAGAACGCCCTCGAATACTCCTCGCTGCCAGGAAAGCTCGCAGACTGCCAGGAGCGCGACCCCGCCCTCTCAGAGCTCTTCATCGTCGAGGGCGACTCAGCCGGCGGCAGCGCCAAGCAGGGCCGCGACAAGCGCTTCCAGGCCGTCCTGCCCCTCAAAGGCAAGATTCTCAACGTCGAGAAGGCCCGCATCAACAAGGTCATGACCAGCGAGGAGATCGTCGTCATGATCACCGCCATCGGGACCAGCATCGCCGAGGAGTTCAAGCTCGAGAAGGCCCGCTACCACAAAATCATCATCATGACGGACGCCGACGTGGACGGCGCCCACATCACAACCCTCATCCTGACGTTTTTCTTCCGCTTCATGCGGCCCCTCATCGAGGCAGGCTACGTCTATTTGGCCCTGCCACCCCTCTACCGCCTCAAGAAGGGGCAGAAATTCAAGTACGTCTTCTAGGACCGCGAAAAGGAGGCCGCCCTCAAGGAGCTGGGCTCGGGCACCGGCATCCAGCGCTACAAGGGCCTGGGCGAGATGAACCCCGACCAGCTGTGGGACACGACGATGGACCCGGCCGCCCGCACCCTCAAGCAGATCACCATCGAGGACGCGGTGGCCGCCGACCAGATGTTCCGCATCCTCATGGGCGACGAGGTCGAGCCCCGGCGCGACTTCATCCAGGCGCACGCCAAAGAGGTCGTGAATCTGGATATCTAGTACTTCTCCAGGTAGTGCTCAAGTTCCCACTGTGAGACGTGCATGCTGTACTCCCGCCACTCTTCGCGCTTTCGGGCAAGGTACTTCTTGGCTATGGCGGTCCCAAGCGCCCCCAGGATGACCTCGTCACGCTCGAGCGCGTCCAGGGCGGCGTAAAGATCGCGCGGGAGGTGCGGGTATTGCCCGTCACCGTCGTAGATGTTGACGCCCAGCGCCGGGGGCGGGACTTCCTCGGGGTCTAGGCGCGCGATTCCGTCAAGCCCCGCAGCCAGCATCACCGATTGCGCCAAATAGATGTTGCAGGTCGGGTCGGGCATGCGCAGCTCCAGGCGCGTCCCGGCTTCACGGGGGGCCGGGATGCGGATGAGGGCGCTGCGGTTGTTGAACGACCAAGCGATTGTCGTCGGGGCCTCTGCGTGGGGTACGAGGCGCTTGTAAGAGTTGACGGTGGGGTTGGTGATGGCGGCCAGGGCCGGGGCGTGCTTGAGAAGGCCGCCGACATATTGCTTGGCAAGGTCGCTTAAGCCCCAGTCGTCATCCGGGTCGTAGAAAAGGTTGCGGCCGTCCCGCCAGAGGGACTGGTGCGTGTGCATGCCGCTGCCGTTGACGCCCCACAGCGGCTTGGGCATGAAGGTCGCGTGCAGCCCGTGCGCGGCGGCCACCTCCTTGACGGTGGCGCGAAAGACGAGGAAGCGGTCGGCGGTGGTGAGGGCGTCGCGGTATTCGCAGTCGATCTCATGCTGGCCACCTGCGACCTCATGGTGGAGCATCTCGACGGTCGTGCGCTGGTCGCCCTCAAGGCCGAAGGCCATCTCCTCTAGGGCCGCGCTGATGCGACGGCGGACGGCCGTCGCCTTATCGCGCCAGGCCGCGTCCGCATAGCCAGCCCCGTCCTGGGGGCAGAGCGTGGGCCGCCCCCCCTCGTCGCGCTTGAAGAGGAAGAACTCAGGCTCCAGGCCCGTTTTGAGAGTGTATCCACCGCCGGCGGCCATGGTCAGGGCCCGCTTGAGGGCGCTGCGGGGGCAGCCCTCGTATGGCAGGAGCGTCGGATAGACGGCGTCGCAGAGAACCCGCCCCGAAGGAGGCTCACCATCCCCAAGCCGCGGCTTGATATGGAGCGTGGCCAGGTCGGGCAGCATCCCCATGTCGGAGTGCTCGATGGAAACATATCCGGGAATAGAAGAGCCGTCCAGCTGTTTGTCGCCCCGCAGCGCGGCGGCGAACTGTGAGGGGGGGACCTCAAAGGTGCGCTCCAGGCCGTCAAGGTCGATGACTGAGAGGCCGAGGAAGGCCGCTTTCGCGTGGGTGAGGCGCTCCATCGCCTTTTCCACGAGGGCAGCGTCGTTGCTGGAGCGCTTGGCCTGCGGCGCTTCGTGCCCCGTGGCAACCTGAGAGACTGCCATAGGTGAACCTCCGCGCCGGAGCAGCGGGTCTCCGGCAACAAGTGCAAGAAGGATTAAACAAATATAAGATTTTCTCCTAGAATTCCAAACATATGACTAGATATTTAGAAAAATATTTAATTCTGTTCGATTTCTCCCGCTTCATGGCCCTTCCTTCAGACAAACGGCCAGTGGACATCGACGCAGTCGACGCTGCCATCCTCAAC
Organism: uncultured Methanosarcinales archaeon; assembly: GCA_964445245.1. Lineage (GTDB taxonomy): Archaea > Nanobdellota > Nanobdellia > Woesearchaeales > JAHJEM01 > CAYUKJ01. Next base: position 7,111 of record CAYUKJ010000042.1, read on the forward strand.
TCGCTCATCGACGACGCTCGCCTGAGCTTCCGGGCCGTCGCCAAGGCCGTCGGCATCGCGCCGGCGACGGCGCAGTCCCGCATCCGTCGCCTTGAGCGCGCCGGCGTCATCACCAAGTACACGGTCGGCATCAAGTACTCGCTCATCGGCTACGACATGCAGGTCATCATCGACCTGCGCATCTCGAAGGGCAAGCTCTATGAGGTCGAGCGCAAGATCAAGTCACACCCCAACGTCTTCGCCGTCTACGACAACACCGGCCCTTTCGACGCCACCGTCATCGCCAAGTTCCAGTCCCGCGCCGCCCTCGACAGGTTCCTCAAGGAGGTCCAGACATACGACTTCGTCGAGCGCACCGAAACAAAGCTGCTCCTGTCGACGATCAAGGAGCACCCGATCCATCTCCCCGTAAAGCAGGCTCCGAGGAGGGCATGACCAGGCCTACCTGTTTGTGACCAGGAGAAGCACGACGACGACCACGACGAGCAGCGCCAACCCGACGAGGCTGAGGAGGTGGTCGCGGACAATCGTCATCCCGCCTTATTTTGGCGCCTGCTTCAAATAGGTTTCGGCGGAGTCGGGAGCGACGGGCCCGGCATACCCCTGATGCAGATATAACTGAACAGTTCCATCGGTGTAGATGACCTGATAATCCTGATTGCCGTCCCCGTTGAAATCCCCTTGAGTGATGTCCCTGATGTCGTCCATGCGGGCTTCTAGGCCAAACCGGTTGGCTAACTGCTGCTTGTCGCGCTCGCCTTTCATGTCGGCAATCCCGAAGGGGGTGGCGAAGAGGAATGAAGCGCCCATAATCCAGGCTAATTCTCTGTGGGCAGGATGCAGTGTTCGCCAGCAGCTCCGAACTCCCTTGCTTGAAGGCATGATTAAACTGAAATTTCCCGGAATAAATAGATTTCGGTGAAAAAGTGCGCCTATGACGGCAGAGAGCTGCCCGCCATAAACCAAATCCGAATTTGCCGACATCGCCCCGGCTCTTAGGCAAATAGTTATTAACCCGCCCCGTGAGGGGCGGGGAAGAAC
>CAYUKJ010000043.1:0-8071 GCA_964445245.1 uncultured Methanosarcinales archaeon
GGCAGCTGCCGCGAACTCTCCACGACCGTGCCGCCCAAACCGGTGCGCGCCGCCCCCGTGCCCAAGTGGTCGCCATGCACAAACTGCACGTTAACACCGTCAAAGCGGGCCAGCTGCCGGCCCGCATACAGGTACGAATACCGCGCCGACGGCGCCCCGGCAGCACCGGGAGCTCCACCGGCATACGCCAGCCCGCTCGCCTGGCCGGCCGTCCCGCTCCCGGCCGCCGAATACGAAGTATACGCATCCCCGCCGCCGACGGGCGCCACGCCCACCTCGCCCCCCGCCTCGTAGAAGCCCGGATCAATTCTTGCGGAATACTTCTCGCAGCCCTCGCTGTACTTGCCCACGACGCACTCGGCCTGCTGCGCGAACTTTGCGCGCCAGGCCGCCCCCGCCCCCTCACGCTCCAGACCCAACGAGGCAAAGAGCGCCCCGCCCAAAATCAGAATCACTCCCAGACCCACACCGGACTCGATGAAGCGGCGCACAGAGGCTCCTTTGCACCCCCCATTTTAATATTTATCTGGAAAAACAGCCTCAGTCCCTCTCCCTGGCAAGGCTCAAAGCCGGCCCGGACAGCCTAGAAATCCGGAAAGCCACACCACTACTCAACAGCAGGATAAAAATATTCTCTTTTTTCGACGAGGGCCAAGCGCAAAGCACATAAAGGCCGCCCGCCTATGCCGAGCCTCAATGGACTTCCAGCAGGCCCTCAAGGCGCAGGATTTCGAGGACATCCTGGGCCAGGACGAGGTCAAGGCCCAGCTCAAGGGCGCGCTGTACATGCGACGGCACGTCATCCTCGTCGGACAGCCCGGGATCGGGAAGACGACGCTGGCGAAGAACGTGGCCAGGCTCCTGCCGGTCCGCGCGCTCAACACGTGCCCCTTCCACTGCGACCCGGACAGGCCGCTGTGCCCGTCGTGCTGCGCCGCCGCCGACAACCGCGTCCCCGTCCCCACCGCCTCCGTAGACGGGCCGGCCCGCTTCGTGCGCATCCAGGGCTCGCCGGACCTGACGGCCGAGGACCTCCTGGGCGACATCGACCCCATCAAGGCCCTGCAGTTCGGGCCGCTGTCGCTTGAGGCCTTCACGCCCGGCAAGATCTTCCGCGCGAACAACGGCATCCTCTTCTTCGACGAGATCAACCGCTGCTCCGAGAAGCTCCAGAACGCCCTGCTCCAGGCCCTCGAGGAGAAGAAGGTCACGGTCGGGACCTATAACCTAGACTTCGACGTCGACTTCACCTTCATCGGGACGATGAACCCGGAGGACACGAGCACCGAGCCCCTCTCCGACGTCTTCCTCGACCGCTTCGACCTCATCTACATGAGCCACCCGGAGACCCTCGAGCTCGAGGCCCGGATCGTGCGCAGGTCCGGGCAGGCCCTCCTCGAGTTCCCGGACGAGCTGCTGGCGCGGACCATCCAGTTCATCCGGCAGCTTCGCGCCGACGAGAACCTCGAGAAGAAGCCCTCGGTGCGCGCCAGCATCGGCGTCTATGAGCGCGCCCAGAGCGCCGCCTGCCTCGCCGGCCGCGCCTGCGTGACGCCCGCCGACATCGCCGCCGTCCTTGTCTCAGTCCTGTCCCATCGGATCAAGCTCCGCCCCTCGGTGAAGTACCTGCAGCGCCCCGAGGACTACGTCCGCGAGCAGCACGCGCGGTTTGCGGAGAAATACGGTGATTACCTTTGACGGCGCGGACGATGAGCTGGGAAAGACCGCGCTAGAGTCCGCTTCGGCCATCGACGAGCTCACCGGCAGCCTCGCCAGCAACCCCGAGGAGGAGAGGCTCATGCGCAGCGTCCTCGAGAACGACCGCGACACTATCGAGGACGGCAAGCTCATCACCGACGCCGTGAACGCGGGCCTCGGGAGCTTCGTGCCCGACCTGCTCTTTGCGTCGCTGACCAAGAACTACAAGAACGCCCAGCAGCTCATGGGCGACTCGATCATCCGGGAGCTGACCGGCTACGAGCCCGGGTTTGTCGAGAAGAACGTCGCCATCCCGGAATTTCGCCGCGACCTCCAGAAACGCCTCCAGGCCAAGGTCGACAGGCTCACCAAGCAGGGCCTCCTCGACAAGCAGGGGCACCTGACCGCCAAGGGATATTTCCTTAGCTCGCTCATCCTCTACACTGAGGAATTGGAGCACCTCCTCCCCCGGGGCCTGGGCGAGCGCGTCAGCCACCGCGAGAGCCGCGACGGCGACAAGAAGGACTACGCCCCGTTCAAGGGCAAGCGCTACCGCGACCTCGCCGTGCGCCAGACTCTCAAGGTCACGCTCCGGCGCGGCCACGACGCCATCCAGCGCGACGACCTGCGCGCCTTCACGCGCGAGCAGAAGGGCAAGATCTCTGTCATCTACGCGATGGACGCCTCCGGCAGCATGAAAGGGGCGAAGCTGCGCACGTCCAAGCGGGCCGGCATCGCGCTCGCCTACAAGGCCATCGCCGACCGCAACGACGTGGGCCTCGTCGTCTTCGGCTCCCAGATCGAGCAGGCGATCCCGCCCTGCCGCGACTTCCCCCTCCTCCTTGAGGAATTAGCGAAGGTGCGCGCCTCGATGGAGACCGACATCGCGCTGGCCATCACGACCGCGGTCCAGCTCTTCGCCTCGACCCGGCAGGCCAAGCACCTGCTGCTGCTCACCGACGCGCTGCCCACCCGCGGAAAAAAGCCCGATGAGGACACGCTGCGGGCCGCCTCGGCCGCGCGCGACGCCGACGTGACCGTCTCCCTGGTCGGCATCAGCCTCGAGCCCAAAGGGCTGGAGCTGGCCAAGCGGGTCGCCGAGATCGGCCGGGGACGGCTCTACATCGTCAAAGACCTGGAGAACCTGGACAAGATCCTGCTGGAGGACTACCAGTATGTGGCGCACTAAGAGGGACCATCCATGGCAGTTGTATTCTTTTCTGCGTCGGAAAGAAGCCTACCGGCAAGTAGCCACGGGCTTCGGGACCACCCCGCAGGGTGCTCAGCAACCTACGGTTGCTGGCATGTTTGGTCCTTCGCGGCCCAAACAGGACGACCCCGGGTCCCTCGCCGTGGCCAATGCTAAAAAATTCGCGCAGCCCCCTTCTGGTGGTTGGTGGGGGTGGCGGGTGGGAGAAGCATAGGCCTTTGAATCTGTGATAATATTCCGCTCTGGACCAATAAGAAGGTTTATAAACGGCCCAAGGCTTGGGCCCCGGATGCGCCTCTTGGCCTTCACCGACGTCCATGGCGACCCGGGGGCCCTGCGCCGCCTGCGCGAGAAGGCCCAGCAGGCCGACCTGATCGTCACGGCCGGCGACTTCACGGTCTTCGAGCACGACGCGGCCCGCATCCTGGCGGCGCTGGCCATGTTCCCCAAGCCTGTGCTCCTCATCCCAGGCAACCACGAGTACAGCGGCCGCATCGAGGAGGCCTGCGCCAGGATCCCCAACCTCCACTGCGTCGACCGGCGCGCCTACCGCCACGGCGACCTGACATTCCTTGGCTGGGGGGGCGGAGGATTTGCGCCCGCGGACTCTGAGCTGGAGGCTGCGATGCCCCGCATAGCCAAAGACCTGGCCGGCGCCCCCTTTGTCCTCCTCCTACACGGCCCGCCCCACGGGACGGCCCTGGACAGATTGGCCCACCTCGGCCACCGCGGCTGCCGGACCCGGCGCGCCCTCATCGAGAGAACGCAACCCCGCCTCGTGCTCTGCGGCCACCTCCACGAGAATTTCGGGAAGACCGACTGCCTCGGAAAAAGCCTCCTCCTCAACCCGGGCCCCGACGGGACGCTCCTTGAGATCAAGCCGCTGCTCACCGTCGAGTCGATCAGGCGCTGAATCGCGCCAAAAATAAGCGCAAACCTTTTATTCTCCCCCCGTCCGGAACGCGCCGTGGAGCCTCCCCTCCTGACCCTCAAGCCAAGCGTGTTCAACGCGCTCTTCCCCCTCTTCCTCAAATACGCGCTCATCACGAGCGTCCCGGCCCTCCTCCTCTACGGCCTCTACCGGCTCCTGCACCTGTTCGGCCTTATCACCCTTGCCCCGGCGGCCGTCGTCTCGGCGCTCGTCGTCCTAGTGATTGCGGCCGCGCTGGCCCCCCTCCTCGTCAAGACCATCATCCTGGCGAACACCCGCTACTCCTTCTACCGGACCCACATCGTCCGCGAGTTCTCCTTTCTCGTCGTGCGGCGCATCTCGGTCCCCTACACGCACATCGTCAACCTCAAGACCGACATCTCTATCTGGGACCGCCTCTCGCGGTCCGGCGACATCATCCTGCACACCGCCGAGGAGCAGAGCCCTGAGCTCGTCCTCCAGTTCGTCAAGCACCCCCGCCGGGTGGAGCAGGCCATCCACGAGCTCATCCGGGGCGGCCAAAGCGTCCCTGGGCGCGGGCCGGTGTCGCCCTGACGGCGGGATGGGGGGCCGCCACGCCCGCATCGATTTTTCGGAAATTTTCAACAATTCCGAAAATTATTTAAATTCCGAAATCCTTCTTTCGGTCATGAAAACCCACCAGTTCATGGTCATGACCGCCAAGCTGGGCAAGAAGGGCCAGATCACGATCCCCAAGAAGATCCGGGACGAGGACAGCCTGAAGGAAGACGACGCCTTCAAGGTGACGCACATGCCCGGAGGCGACATCATCCTGACCAAAAAGGCCACAGAAAAGACCCCTGATGAACAGTTCTTCGAGTTCCTGGAGGGCCTACCGCCCTTTGACGCGAAAAAGGCCTGGAAGGAGGTCGAAGCGGAGCGGGACAGGGAGCACCGGTAACGATGCGGTATTGCGCAGACACCTGGTTTTTACTTGAACTCTTCGAGAGGGATCCACGCGCACTCCTGCTCTTTGAAGAGGTTAAGTCAGGAAAAGATTGGCTCTACATCTCCACCATCGCATATGCAGAAACCTTCAAGAAACTTTTTCACCGCGGCATCCCCGAGGACACGATCGACGCCTTCTTTGACCGGCTGGCCGCCACTTCGAAATCCTCATTGGTCACGCCAGACGCACGCATCGCCAAGGAAGCTGCGAAGGTCTCCCTCACCTTCCGCGTTCCTCTCATCGACGCATTCATTGCCGCCACCGCCAAGGTCCTGGACTGCAATGTGCTGCTCAGCAAGGACGCGGATTTCGCGATCCTGGCCAGAAAGAAATATCTCAAAGTCCGGTCATGGTAGGGCCACCACGAGGCCAAGAAGCCAGCGCCGCATGAGGCGTCCTGCCACAGATGCATATCTAAACGTTGCGACGCCTGAGCGCGGGCTCCGGCTGTTCTTTTGGACCGACGCAACGAAGAACCGGTTTTTCCTACACCTCAAGAATCCGCGCGAGAACCTGGCCCACTTCCCGCGACTTCGCTTTCATCACTCGCCCGGCCCTATAAATGATCAGCGAGCGATCAGCCGTGAAGAGACGATTCGGACGGATTGCACTTGGCTGCCGAAGTCCGCCGCGCTCAAAATCCGACTCTTGTAGGCTGACGCTGTAACCATCGCGGTGCGCTTGGCTGGTGATCTGACAGAGCACGACATCATCGCCTCGCAGAGCTGCAACCACCAGCGCAGGCCGCCGCTTCGCGACACTGAGGTCTGAAAAAGGAAACGGCACGACAACCACGTCGCCCTTTACAGGTCTTTCCATGCATCGTTATCTTCCTTAGAGTTCCAATCCCGGGCAAGGAGCGGCTCGCTGGCAAGGGCAGGATACAACCGCTCGGTCGCTTTCTTGAGCGGCCGCAATTCGATGCGATCCTTGAAGGCCAGCACCATCACTTTAGCGCCTTCGCGAAAGCCTGCTTGCTTGCGTAACTCCTTGGGGATCAGCACCTGGCATTTGGCGGTGATCGTCGCGGCCCTGGCTAAGAGAAGGTCTGTGCTCGTCATAGCTTACTTGTAAGATTGAGGGAGATATAAAGCTTTCGCCCAGCAGTCTCCGACTAGTCCTCCCACCGCATGACCCGGTCCGGCCGGTCCTCCTCCATCAAGAGGACGACTTTCGAGGCCAGCTGCTCATCGATGAAGCGGTAGCCGCAGCGCCGGCTGATGTCAATGGCGAAGCCTTTGACTTCCTCGTGCGTTGGCATGGCCTCAAAATCCAAATACTTGCGGGAGGCGCCCACCCAGACGTAGCCCTTGACCTCAAGGAACATCGGCTGGGCGCGGGCGATGAGGGCCGCGTAGCCTTGGGCGTCCACCATGTTGAGGCCCTTGACGCAGGTGAGGCGGATCACGGTGCGCGTCTTGTCCTTGAGCCGGCGCAGGACGTCCATGCTCTCGACAAGGTTGCGCCAGGCGGCCGCCTTGTTGTCGGGCCGGTCCACCTCGAAAAGCAGGTCCTCGGTGGGGGCGTCCACCGAGACGTAGAGCTGCGTGGGCATGCGCATCTTGGCCATGACCTTGGGGAACTGGCCGTTCGTGACGACGAAGCTCGAGTGGCCGCGCCGGTCCAATTCTGCGATGAATTCGTTGAGCTTGGAGTAGGAGAGCGCGTCGCCGGTCAGCGAGATGGCCCAGTGCCGGGGCTCCTGCGCCTCCTTGAACTTCTGCTCATTGGCCTTCTCGTTGCCCCCGAAGCCGGAGAGGAGCTTGCGCTGCGCCGCGATGCTCTTGTCGATGACGCTGACCGGGTCATCGACGGTCACATAGGGCGTGTCGTGGCGCTCTCGCCAGCAGAAGACGCAGCCCAGGCCGCAGAAGTTCGTCGAGACGGAGACCTGGTTGCAGCGGTGGCTGCGGATGCCGTAGAACCTCTGCTTGTAGCAGACGCCTTTGCCGGTCAGCGATTTTCGGGTCCACTCGCAGATCTTGATGGCGCTATGCGCGCCGGTGAAGCGGTAGCCCTGCTTCTCGAGCAGCGCGTTGTAGGCTTCTGTGGACATTGCGCCCTGCTCGGGCAGGGGCTGCGCGATGCCGGTCGGATCTGTGCCCGCCTGAGCCACCATTGGGGCCATGGATGGACGTGAGGGCCGTATCTGCACGAGGTTGTCGGTCATGCCTGTCGAAAACCCGCCGTACTTAAATGGCTTTTGACTGCCGGCCAGCCGAGATGCGGGCCAGAATACACATATTAGGACAGAAGAGGCAGTATGGCCAAGTCCATCCCTGCGTCGCGAACCACGCTGCCAGTGAGCGGCGCCACCTTGCCTTGCGTAATCTCTGCAGGCACGTCAATGACAACGGGAGTCTTGTCGTCAACGCGCCATTCATCGGCGGCGAGCTTGATTTCCATGACTGTCGTCATGCCTTTGTCATCTTGCCGGGGCGGGCTGGTGTATGCCACCTCTATCAAGCTGTACGTCGACGCATACGTCTCAGCATCCACCCAGTAGCGGACCCGGTAGGTGCCCTCAAAAGCCTGTCCCTCCGGAATCGGCGGCTCACCTGTCTTTTCGAAACCGACAAGCTCCACGGCCTGTTGCAGGAGAAACCGTCGAACCTCGGGGTGCGACGTGTCAAGCTCGAGGATGTTTTGCTTGCGGCCGTTTAGCGTGTCCTGGCCGGCAATCTCGACCATGCCAGGCGCAACAAGGACGGCGACATCAAGCAGGCCAATCTTTTTGGTTTTCCAGTAGTCCTCTTCAAGCGGCGCAGACGCCCAGGAGGTGCCGTCGTATACGTACGCCTGGTTGCCGACAAGGTAGCTTTCATAGCGCACCTCTTGTGGGTCTTTGGTTGGCTGCTTCGACGTTCCGGCCACTATGGCATGGCCTTTCTTGTTGGCAAGGTCAATGGCCGAGGTGCCCTCGCCATTGAAGCTGTAGCCGTCGCGCACCGATTCGCCGTTGTTGGACACCGTGAGAATCAGGCTGACGTTGATAGTCTTGTTCATGCGAAGCGACGTGAGCGCGCGCTCATTTTTGAGCCACTGCAGCAGGACACCGATTGTCGTGGGCTGCTCTTTTGTCGCCGGCTTGGCGCATGCCGCCAAGACCAAGAGCACCAGAAACACGCACGCGACCGCAACGACGGGCCTCATTTGCCTGCATCCCAAAGTGCCGTATTTAAACTTATCGTAGTGAGAGGCTCTTAAGCAAATAGTTATTAACCCGCCCCGTGAGGGGCGGGGAAGAACCTATTGCGGAGGC
>CAYUKJ010000044.1:0-7959 GCA_964445245.1 uncultured Methanosarcinales archaeon
CCCAGCGTCTCGATGCCAAGCGACAGGGGCGTCACGTCCAGGAGGAGGACGTCCTTGACCTCGCCGGCCAGGATGGCGGCCTGGATGGCGGCGCCAAGCGCCACCGCTTCATCGGGGTTGACGGACTTGTCGCCCTCCTTGCCCGTCAGCTCCCTGACGAGGGCCTGGACGGCCGGGATGCGGGTGCTGCCCCCCACGAAGATGATCCTGTCGAGCTGGCCGAACTCCATCTTGGCGTCCTTGAGGGCCTGGACGGTCGGGCCTTTGAGGCGGGCGAGGATGGGCTCGATGTGGCGCTCGAACTCAGCCCGGGCAAGCTCCGCGTTGAGGTGCTTGGGGCCATGCGCGTCAGCGGTGATGAAGGGCAGGTTGATCTGGGCATTGAGCTTACTGCTCAGTTCGATCTTGGCCTTCTCGGCGGCCTCCTTGAGGCGCTGGAGCGCGACCTTGTCCTCGCGCAGGTCGATGCCCTGCTCCTTCTTGAAGCGCGCAGCCAGCCAGTCGATGAGGATGTCGTCGATGTCGTCGCCTCCCAGGTGGTTGTCGCCGCTGGTGGCCTTGACCTCGAAGACGCCCTCGCTGAGCTCAAGGATGCTGACGTCGAAGGTGCCGCCCCCGAAGTCGAAGACGAGGATCGTGTGGTCCTTGCTCTTGTCGAGGCCGTAGGCGAGTGCGGCCGCTGTGGGCTCGTTGACGATGCGCACGACGTCGAGGCCCGCGATGCGGCCCGCGTCCTTGGTGGCCTGGCGCTGCGCGTCGGTGAAGTAGGCCGGGCAGGTGATGACGGCCTGCCGGACGGGCCCGCCCAGGTAGGCCTCGGCGTCCGCCTTCAGCTTGGCCAGGATCATCGCGGAGATCTCCTGGGGCGCGTAGTCCTTCCCCCACATGCGGACCCGGTAGTCCTCGCCCATGCGGCGCTTGATGGAGCGGACGGTGTGCTCCGGGTTCACGATGGCCTGGTTGCGGGCGACGCGGCCGACGAGGCGCTCGCCCTCCTCGGTGATGGCGACGACGCTGGGCGTTGTGCGCTCGCCCTCTGCGCTGTTGATGATGGCGGGCTTGCCGCCTTCCATAACGGCCACGGCCGAGAAGGTCGTGCCCAAATCTATGCCGATGACTTTGCTCATGGGGATTCCTCCGTGTTTGAATGATATGTGGGGTTGAATTCGTGGTCCATTGCGTTTTGTTCTAGGGTTGGCGGCCTTAAGTGCGAGCGATGCCGCCTCGCGGATGCGCTGTCGACAGGGGGACGTCCACAGAACGCCTTCGGCGTTCTGGGATGCCAGAAACCCCGCAGGGTTTCTGTGCACCCCTTACGGGGATGTCGACCCCGCGCGGGTGGGTTTGCCATCGCGAGCAGGCCGCTGACCCCGTTGAAGGTATCCGATTTCATGGTTTGGACCGGATGCTGATGAGCGGGGCTTCGCTCCGCAGTTCAGCATAATCCAGGATTTTGTCCAGAATCTCTTTCGGGACGAGGTCCTCAGGCGCCGCCCCGGGGATGGGGGGCGCGGCTTCGCAGGCCAGCGCGTATTCGCGGATGCTCACCGGATCGTCCGTGTCGAGGAAGTGATGCGCGTTGTACCATTGGATGAGGCCGGCCCCGTTCTCGTTGCAGATGCCGACCTTGCAGTAGAGCGGCTTTGCGGGATGGATGGTGCAGGCCTTCGCGTCCGCGTCGTAGAAGACGCAGGGCCCGTAGGGCTTGCCGTCTTCGGCCCTGATTTTGAACTTCCAATGGGCGGTGTTGAAGCGGGTGACGGTGTCCAGGTGCTTCGCCTTGAGGGCATCGACGGAGATGCCGAGGAAGGCGGCGATAGCGGGAAGCTCGTCTTCGCGCACGATGCCGCTGCCCATCCGGCAGCAGTGGCCGCGGCGGCGGCAGTCATTCCCGAGCGCAATGGCCTCTTGCTCGGTCGTGCGGAATGCGAGGGCATGCCCGGGGGGGTTGGGCCGGGCGGGAGGGGGTTGTGTTGGCGCCATGGTCAAACCGCCACTTTGACTTTGGCGTGGCGGAGGATGCGGTCGTGGAAGCGGTAGCCCTTCTGGAAGACTTCAAGGACGGTCCCGCTTGGCTGGTCAGAGGTCTCCTTGAGGATTGCGTCGTGGAGGCGGGGATTGAAGGGCTCGCCCTTGGGGTCGAGGGGCTCGACGCCGTGCTCCCCGAGGATCTCGACGAGCTTGGCGTAGACGAGCTCGATGCCCTTGACGAAGTCCGCGTCGGCGGCCTTGTGGCCCAGCGCCACCTCGAAGGTGTCGGCCACGTCAAGGAATTGCGTGAGGATCTCGGCTGCCGCGGCCTGGGACCAGTCCGACCGCTCGGCAACGACACGCCTGCGGAAATTCTCGAACTCGGCCTGGAGGCGCTGGAGCGTGCCGGTGAGGTCGGCAATCTGCGCTTTGGCGGCCTCAAGCTCTTCCGGCGCCGTCATCGGAGGGGCTTCCCTGGGAGGTGCAGTTGGAGGCGGGGATGGGGCGTTTGGCGTCGGCTCTTGAACGGGGGTGTCGGGTTCCATAACCTATTTCTCGTTTACCTTAAATCAACGTCGTTGTGCTAATCATAATCAGTATATAAATGTTTCTCATTTCATCGCTGATTTATTTAAATATACGCTTACCTACATTTCCAGTATACGTTTTTCCTCCTGAACTGCATGAGTGAGTTTTTCATCTAAGCGTTAATTGATTTAAAAAGAAAACCAGCATACTTTTTTCCACACTAAAAACAAGTTTTTTGTCTGAAACCAGTTGTTTATAACGAAACTTTTATAAACGAAAAAATCAAGGATAGGTGCACGTTCGGGGGATAGAACATTTCAATTTGGGATTTTGGGACTCGTTGCCCGCCGCGTCGTTGGAATATCAGGCCCCTTACTACCCATGGAAGGACTCCAAAGGCTCGAACTCCAGAAGGAAACAAAGAGACTCAAGGCTTCCAAGCCCCTCATCGACCACGTCGTCGCCGAACTGGTCGGCGAAGAGGCCCTGCCCTTCGTGTATTACCTGCGCGGCAAGACAAAGATTTCCGAGTTTGTCATCGCCGAAGAGCTTGACGTCGAGATCCACCGGACGCGCAACATCCTCTACCGGCTCCTTGAGCACAATATCGTGTACTTCACGCGCAAGAAGGACAAGATCAAGGGCTGGTACATCTGCTACTGGGACTTCAACGAGAAGAATATCCCCTACCTGGCCCAGAAGATCCGCGAGAGCAAGGCCAAGAAGCTCCAGGAGCGCCTCGCCAAGGAGGAGGCCAACAACTTCTTCATGTGCCGGAACGCATGCACGCGCCTCGCCTTCGAGCAGGCCGTCGAGCAGTCCTACAAGTGCCCCGAGTGCGGGGACCTGATGAACCAGCTCGACAACGCCCGCACAATCGAGTTCATCCGGCAGCAGCTCAAGGAGCTCGACGAGCAGAAGATCTAGTCTGCTTCGCCGCCTAAATGGAAATCTTTTTGTAATTCCTATCTTCAAGGCCTTGCCGTGGACTATACCCCCGACCCCAACGAGGCCCTCTGGTCCTCGCGGCCGCCCCGCCGCGGCTTCGCCATGCCCTTCAGCCTCGGCCTGTTCTTCTTCATCATCCTCCTTCTCGGCGTCTTCGGCGTCTTTGTGTACATGTTCTTCTTCCTCCAGTCGTCCTTAGGCAAGCTGCCCTTCTAGCTCCGCCTTCGCAAGCTTTTTTTCCCGAGCCATTCACTTCTACCTCTTCTCCCATTGCATCCTCTGGATAGCTCTTCTCCAGGCGTCGAATGTGAGACAATAAAGTCCAAAACATTTATAATCGCCCGTCGGATTCGACCATTTAAAAATCGTCTGCCTCGCATGCCCAAGAAGACCGCTCCAGGCCAGAATCCTGCCCCGCAGGCCGCCCAGCAAGTCCTGGAAGAAGACCCTGCATTCAAGTCGCTCCCCGAGGATGCCAAGGCCCGCCTCAAGGACATCAAGGACAAGCTGGAGGCCCTCAAGGGCCGCCTCGTCAAGCGCCTCGACCGCTACGTGACCGGCGTCGCGCTCCTGCCCCCCAAAAAAGAGGGCGAGGACAAGGACAAGATCTTCGTCCTGGTGCTCATCGACGACTCCGACTCGATGAAGATGTCCAAGGAGGAGCTGCGCGAGAAGCTGCAGAAGGTCGTCTTGGTGGAGGCAGAGGCAATCGACAAGGGCCTCGCCGTCGAACTGATGCTGCTCTCGGAGCTGTGGCAGGCGTGCTACGACGCCAAGTACGAGGTCCTCCAGATGATCGCGCTGGCCGCGCCCGTGCACGACACCGGCATCCTGGCCGCCGTCAAGATCGCAGAGGTCCACAAGTCGATGGTCCTCAAGAAGTTCGAGAAGTACATCGTCAGCTACGTGCTCGCCGGGAGCCTAACGCAGGGCCGCGCCACGCCCAAGAGCGACGTGGACGTCTTCATCGTCATCGACGACACCGACGTGAAGAAGATGACGCGCGCCGAGCTCAAGGACAAGCTGCGCGCCATCATCATCGGGATGGGCTTTGACGCCGGCAAGCTCGCGGGCGTCGAGAAGGCCTTCAACATCCAGGTCTACATCCTCACCGACTTCTGGGAGAACTTCAAGGAGGCCAATCCCGTCATCTTCACGTTCCTGCGCGACGGCGTGCCCCTGTATGATAGGGGGCTGTTCATGCCCTGGAAGCAGCTCCTCAAGATGGGCAAGATCAAGCCGAGCCAGGAGGCCATCGACATGTTCATGGCCACCGGCGACCAGATGGTCCAGCGAATCAAGTTCAAGCTCAAGGACATCGGCATGGAGGACACGTACTACGCCATCCTCACGCCGGCGCAGTCCGCGCTCATGCTCTATGGCGTCCCGCCGCCCACCCCCAAGGAGACCCCCGAGGTCCTGCGCGAGGTCTTCGTCAAGAAGGAGGGCATCCTGGAGGAGGAGTACATCAAGATACTGGAGCGCAACCTCCAGGTCCGCAAGGACCTCGAGCACGGCGACATGAAGGACCTGACCGGCAAGGATCTCGACACGCTCATCGCCGACGCCGAGCGGTTCCTCGCCCGCCTCAAGAAGCTCTTCGAGCAGATCTCGGCCCTCAAGGAGAAGGAGGACCTCCAGCACGCCACCGACGCCGTCCTAACCCTGGCCCGCGACGTCCTGCGCCTGGAGGGCGCCACCGACGCCCTGGACGAGGCGGAGCTGCCCGCCCACTTCCAGAAGTCCCTCGTCGCCCGGGGCCTGCTTCCAGAGAAATACCTGCGCCTGCTCAAGGAAGTCCTCAAGGTCCGCGGCGAATACGGCAAAAAAACCTTCAGCAAGACGGCCGTCACCGAGGCCCACAAGAAGTGCGCCGAGCTGTCCCGCCACCTCATCGAGCACGTCCAGCGCAAGCGCGCCCGCGAGCTCAACCGCGCCAAGATCCGCGTCCGGCACGGCGAGCGATTCGGCGAAATCATCCTTTTGGGCGACCTCGCCTTCATCATCCACGACCTCGACGACGAGACCAAGGGCATCTCGCGCGCCTACGTCTCCAAGGACGGCGGCCTGGCCCAGATCCGGGAGAGCAGCCTGGAAGAGCTGGAGGCCGCGCTGGCCAAGGTGGACGTGCCCCCCCGCGTCTTCGTCAAGGAGCGGCTCTTCGAGCACCTCAAGAACATCTTCGGGCGCGACGTGGAGATTCTGGTCAACACCGCATAAGGGATCGCGCGTCGAACGGTCGCAGCGGGTCTTCTCCCGGAGCCGCCTCGGCGGTTTGGGGTCGCGCCCCCGAACCTCAGCACGAAGCGTGGTGGGGCCTTCCCGCTACGGAATCGCGCTTGAGTGCGCGCGCGCTCAGCCGATTATGCGGCCGCAAAAGCGGTCCTCTGGCACAGGCCGGCTTAAAATTCAGACCACTCACGCAGCTTGGCCGCAACATTTATATTGTTCCGGTTGTTCATGCGATTCCAGTTCCACTTGTTTTCGAGCGAAGGCCCGCATAGCCCGTAGGCCACAGGATTTTTTTTTGAAAACGTATTTATTCCGCCGCCCCTTTCTTCCAGCCAAGTGAGAAGGCATGATGACCGGAATCACCGTGAGCGAGGCGATGTCGACGAAGCCCGTCAGCGTCAGGCCCTCGACGAGCGTTTTAGAGTGCGCCCGCCAACTCGCCGAGCACGACGTCGGCAGCCTCCTCGTGCGGGAGGGCCCGCGGGTCTTCGGCATCCTGACAGAGCAGGACGTCGTCCGCAAGGTCGTCGCCCCGGCCCTGGACGCGCGGCGCACCAGCGCCGGCGAGATCATGACCAGCCCGGTCCAGGCAATCGAGCCCGAGAAGGACCTCTACGAGGCCATCCTCCTCATGAAGAACCTCGAGATCCGCCACCTCCCAGTCATGGACCGCGGCCGCGTCGTCGGCTTCCTGTCCGAAAATGACATCCTGCGCCTGGAGCCCGCCCTCTTCGACGTCCTCGACGCGGCCCCCGACATCAGGGAGGAGCGCCGCAAGCCGCTGCGCGAACAGATTCTTGGGGAAGGCGCCTGCGAGATCTGCGGCGAGCTCTCGATGCACATCGCTGCAACGCGGGACGGGCGCCTCTGCCCCCGCTGCAAGGAAGCCGCGGTCTAGCGCTTTCGCCGTTGAGAGCCTCCACAGGTAGCGCAGTATAGGTAGCTTATTGAGCGGGTGGGCTTTAAGAGAAAATGATTGCGGCAAATGATTGCGGCTAAACGGCGCGCTCGGCGACAAGGCCCCCGACAAGGCGCTCGTCGATGCGCAGGACGTTCTCGCGGGCCTGGAGGGCCTTGAAGCTGGACTCCAAGTAATGACTACCCCCATCGAGGCGGCGCAGGATGGGCACGCCCTTGGCGGTGAGGTTGGCCAGGTGCGTGGCGACCATCTCCTCCCCCAGGCCGAGGCGCCGCCC
This sequence comes from uncultured Methanosarcinales archaeon, assembly GCA_964445245.1. GTDB lineage: Archaea > Nanobdellota > Nanobdellia > Woesearchaeales > JAHJEM01 > CAYUKJ01. The sequence continues at coordinate 6,876 of CAYUKJ010000044.1, forward strand.
GATCTCGGCGGCCGAGAGGCTGTCGTCGGACGCGTAGAGGACGCAGAAGACCTCCTGCTCCCGGTGAGTCAAGGGGAGGAAGGACGGCTTGGCCGCCTCGGGCCGCAGGACCATCTCAAGGCGGTCCAGGCGCTCCGCCAGCTTGTCGAGCCGGTAGTCGAGCTCCGAAAGCACGTCGTAGGCGGCGGCGACCTCTCGCGTGTTCGAGTTGATGGCGTCCAGGTGCTCCTCGAATTCCTCGCGGACCGCGGCGCAGGCGGCCTTCAGGTCCTGCCGGAGCCCCCACATGCTCTCAACGCCCAACGTATCGTTGACGATGACAATCACCCCGGGGAGTGGGAGTATTCAGCTTCCTTTTATATTTTGTGGGTCTCGAAATTTTTCTGTTACAACCTCTCGATTCCAACGTCGACGATTCGAGGCGATGGTTTGCGAAATCGAGACCGCGAAACCAGCCTTTCCGCATTATTTGCCATACGCGTGAAGCCATCTTCACCACTGCTCACATTCACCTACACACACCCCGCCGCCATCTCAGAGTGGCTCTTTGAGAAATCCTCCTGACCCTTCCGGAAATACAGGAACATTTTAGTACGAGGACGCGATGCGGGACCCCATGGGCAAGGGCGAGCTTGAGCACATCCTGAGCCGGCTTGCGCCCCTCTCCGAACCCAAGAACCGGCTTGAGCAGTACACGACGCCGTCCGCGATTGCGGCTGACGTCCTGTGGGACGCCCATCTGCGCGGGCTCCTTGCTGGGACGCGAGTCCTGGACTTGGGGTGCGGCAACGGCATCCTCGGGATCGGCGCGGCCCTCCTTGGCGCCGCCAGCGCTGATTTCGTGGAGATCGACAAGGACGCTGCCAGGGCTGCCAGAAAAAACATTGAGGCCATACGAGCAGCGCATCATCCGGCCTGCCGCCTCACCCTCCATGTCCGGGACGCCCTGGACTGGGGACGCGCCGCCGACCTCGTCCTCATGAACCCTCCCTTCGGGACGCGCAAGAGGGGGGCGGACGCGGCGCTCCTTGCGCACGCATTCGCCCTCGCCCCCCGGATCTACACCTTCCATAAGACTCCCACG
>CAYUKJ010000045.1:0-849 GCA_964445245.1 uncultured Methanosarcinales archaeon
GCGGTTTGCCGCCACCGCCGAAGGCCAGGCTGCCCCTCCTGAGGCCACCGAACCCGCGCCATCCCCCACTCCCAATGCGACGGAACCTCCTCCGCAACCTCCCGTCTCTCCGCCGCCTGAGCCGCCCCGCATCGAACCTCCGCCGCAAACCCCGCCCCGGACCCCTCCCGCGTCCGAGGCACCCCCGAAAGAGGGCTTGTCCCCAAGGGCGCTCGCGGGATCTGTGATCCTCATCGCCGTCCTGCTCGTGATCGCGATTTCTCTATACGTCAACAGCAAGCTGAATGAAGCCGAGAAGTGATTAGCCGCGCCGCGCGGATTCTTGGCGAGGGTCGATGACCCTCAAGCCGTTCAGGAGCGTGGCCTGGCCGCCGTCAGGGTTGACGACGGAGACGTCGTAGGTCCCCACCTGCATCGAGCGCATCTTGACGGTGAGCGTGCGGCTGTCCGTGTAGGCGGCCTCGTGGGAGGCCGTGCCGACGAGGACGCGCGCCCCGGGCTGGAAGCTCTCGCCCTCAATTGTCACGGGCATGCGGCCCATCATGGCGGCGGTGGATGGCGTGAGGCGCAAGATGACGGGGGCAGAATCGGGCGACCCCAAAAGGCGGGGCGCCTGCGGGGCAGTCGGAGACGGCGGGGCTTCCCAGACCTCGACGACGGGGCGCCCGGGCCTTGAAGAGGAGTAGGCGAAGCCGGCCCCCTCGAATCGGCCGACGTAGAAGATGAGACCGAACAGGAGGAGGAGGATGGTCGCGGTCGTGAGGCGCCCAAGGGACTCGTCCAGGCTCATGGGGGCTTCCGCGAGGGCGGGGTTTTTATACTTTATCCTTTGACGACGCCCAACGGCCT
>CAYUKJ010000045.1:859-4421 GCA_964445245.1 uncultured Methanosarcinales archaeon
AGCTTCACGATGCGCCGTCCAATCCCTGCCGCTTCAGTCACCCGCACCACTTCAGAAATGTCCTTGTATGCGCCGGGGGCTTCTTCGGTGATGCCTTTCCAGGAGGCGGCCTTCACGTAGATGTGCTGCGCTTCAAGCTCCGCCTTCAGGGTTTCGCCTCGCCACTGGTTCTTGGCGGCAAAGCGGCTCATGACGCGCCCGGCCCCATGGGCGCTGCTGCCGAAGGTCTGCTGCATGGCGGTCTTGGTGCCAGCCAGCACATAGGATGCAGTGCCCATGCTGCCGGGGATGAGGACTGGCTGGCCGATGTCTTTGTACGCAGAGGGAATCTGCGGATGGCCTGGCGGGAAGGCGCGCGTCGCGCCCTTGCGGTGCACAAAGACCTTCTTCTTGGCGCCGTCTATGTCGTGCTCCTCGAGCTTGGCGATATTGTGGCACACGTCATAGACAAGCGCAAGTTTGCTGTCCGGGAAGACGCGCTCGAAGGCCTTTCGGACCTGATGCGCAATGATTTGGCGGTTGGCCCACGCGAAGTTGGCGGCGGCGTTCATGGCACCGAAGTAGTCTTTGGCAAGCTGGCTTTGGGCCGGCGCGTAGATGAGGTCCTTCTCCGGGAGGCTCCCCCAGATGTCGGGAAACGCCTCTTCCATCTTGCGCAGGAAGTCGGAGCAGACCTGGTGGCCCAGGCCGCGGCTTCCGCAGTGGACCATGACGGCGATTCTTCCGAGCTGGTCGAGCCCCATCGCCTTGGCTGCCTCTTCGTCGTAGATTTCGTCGACGATCTGGATTTCTAGGAAGTGGTTGCCGGCCCCAAGCGTGCCGAGCTGGCTTCGGCCCCTTGCGCGTGCGTGCGCGGAGACGTTCTGCGGGACTGCGCCGTCGAGGCGCCCGACTTCCTCGGTGTGCTCAAGGTCCTCGGGGAGGCCGTACCCTTCCTTGACGGCCCAGTGCGCACCATCCTTGAGGACATCGTTGAGCTGGGAATCGGTGAGCTTGAGGAAGGAGTCTCTGCCCACGCCGCTTGGGACGTGCCGGAAGAGCGCTTCAAGTAGCTCTTTGATCTTTGGCTCGACTTGCTCTTTGGTGAGGTTCGTGGAGAGCAGGCGGACGCCGCAGTTGATGTCGAAGCCGATGCCGCCGGGCGTGATGCAGCCGATCTCCGCGTCAAAGGCGGCGACGCCCCCGATGGAGAAGCCGTAGCCGACGTGCGCATCAGGGAGCATTATGCTGGCCCCGACGATGCCGGGCAGGCAGCTCGCGACGTTGAGGCCCTGCTGGAGGCAGTTGTCCGTCTTCATCTTCTCCATGAGGGCCGGGGAGGCATAAATCCTGAGGGGGACCTGCATGCCGCCCGTTTTCTGGACCATGTAGAGGTAAGGGGCAACCTGCTTTAGGGTGACTTCCGAGAGCTTGGGGGGCGCCATGGGGGCGAGGCAGAATGTGCCAAGAGACTCGCCCGCGTCTTTATAAATATTGGGGTGCGGGATTCAGGCGGGTTTGAAACCCCTGCTGATCTTCCGGAGGGTCGCGATGAGCCCGGTTTTTTCCTCGCGGGCGACTCCCGGCCCGATCTCGACGGAGACGAGCCGGATTTTCCGTGGTGGGTGAGCGGGCGGCGCGGGCGCGTCGGAGTAGGCGTAATAGGCCCAGGCCCCGACGGCCTCCAGGCCGCGGCCGGCGAAAACCCCGTGGATTCTCACGGTTGTTTCGGCGCCGTAGAGGACATAGCCATGCTCTTTTTGTCGGTTCAAGGCGTATTCCTTGAGGGCCAATCGGACGGCGAAGAACTCACTCTCGAAGTTCTTCATCTTCTGGTAGTCTTTTACCGGAACGAAATGGCGCTCTCCCGACGGGCCCGCGGCGTTCGCCGACACGGAAAAGATATTCTCTTGTAGGGCCTTGCTCTCGTACAGGAGCGTGCGCCCTGACTCTTCTCCCGAGATGGTCTGAAGCGGGAATCCGGGCAGGCCGTCGGTTCCGAGGATCAAGCGGTGGTGTTTCGGGGTCATGGGGCGAAGGAAAAATGGGGCCAGATGCGGAAAATGGCCTGTTTTAAGTGTTGGCGAGTGGGCCGAGGCGGCAGATTGGCGGGCCTCGCCAGGACGCAAAGGCTCTAGATGGTTTTGAATCCCCGGCTGATTTTCCGGAGGGTCGCGATGAGCCCGGTTTTTTCCTCGCGGGCGACTCCAGGCCCGATCTCTACGGAGACGAGCCGGATTTTCCGGTTTGGCGGCTCGGGTGGAATGCGCGCGGAGCCGGGGTAGGCATAGTGGGCCCAGGCGCCGGCGGCGTCCGGCCACCGCCCGGCGAAGCATCCGATGAGCTTGACGTGGCTGGCCGTCCCGTAGATGACGTGGCCGTGCTCCCGTTCCCCCCGCTTGGCGTAGGTATTCAGGGCCCTCTGGACGGCGGAGTACTCTTTCTCGTAGTCCCGCAGCTCTTCGTAGGCGTGGGCGGGAAAGTAGAGCTGCTCGGCGGAAACACGTGCGGCGCGGCCAGTGACCCGGTAAATGTTCTCGTACAGGTGCTTGCGGGCGGGCTCTTCCCGGTCCAGCGAGCAGAGCGGGAAGTCGGGCGGCCCGTCGGGGCAGAGGACTATCCGGTAGGGTGGCATCACCGGGGGAGACCTGACCCCTTTTTATGTTTAGTGAATTCGCGTCAGATGTCCACGACCACCTGCACCATGCAGTCGCCCGGCTCTTCCCGGATCTCCATCTCGCTGTAGGTGGCGCTCTTGATGTGGGCATCCAGGACGTATTTTGCGACGTCGTCGCCGACGAGGCGGCACTGCAGGCGGAACTTGCCCTCATCGGCGGACTTGATCTCGAGCTCGTCCACGCGCGCCAAGAGGAAGTCCTGGGTCTCGAGGGCGAACAGGATGCCCTGGAGGAACTCGAACAGCAGCGTCTGCTTCGTGCGCCCGACGGCCTCAATGCGCTTGCCCTGGACGGGCGTGACCTTCTCGTAGGGGAAGAGGAGGCTGGTCATCGCAAGGGCCGCGTTAGCGTACGCCTCTTCAAGGGTCGCGCCGTAGGCGCGGAACTTGGCGTCGGCGGTGTGCTCGAGGTATTCGAAGGGCTTCATAGTTCTGATGTTTTCATGTTAGTTTAAATGGCTTTGCATGCCCGAGGAAAAGAACAGAGTTTACCACGGAGCCCGGGCCACTCCGTAGGTTCACAGAGACCTGCGGGCTGCTGGACATCGGACTCTTGCCGCGTCGGAGCCGTTGGGCGAGTCCGACAGGCCAGTCCCTCGGCCAGGGCTCCGTGGCCATACTCCGCGTAAAGCGCACACCTTCCGGGGGTGGGAGGGGGCAGAGGGCGAGCATTCCCAACGGCGCACGATGCAACGCGCAATGAACCTCCTCGGACAAAAGCCTGAGGGAAACAAATAGGATTCAACCAAAACAATTTTTTTGTATTACTCAATATCTCTTGAGCAGGCTCCCGATCGCCGCGCCGATGCTGCAGGGCATGCTCAGGACGAGGACGAGCTTGGCCGCCATTTCGGGGGAGGCGACCAGCGCGATGACGTCGAATATGTAGAAGAGGTAGAACGAGGT
>CAYUKJ010000045.1:4431-7895 GCA_964445245.1 uncultured Methanosarcinales archaeon
CCGATGCCGTACATGGTGACGAAGCGCTTGGCCCAGAATTGGCCGAAGGGGCGCTCGTTCCTGTCCTTGACGGCGGCGTAGCCGATGAAGAAGATCTGGGCGCTCAGGATGAGCCATGTCGAGATCAGGACGAGGACGACGTTGTACCAGGGGATGATGGCGCCGATGCTCAGGAGCAGGCCCTTGAACATGAAGGGGAGGCCGATGAGGAGCGCGCCGAAGAAGGCGTGGAGGACGTCGCGCTTGGAGAAGTGCTCGGGGCGGTGCTCGACGAGCGTCTGCTTGATGATCTTGACGTCGCGCTTGATCTCGTCGATCTCGACTTCGATGGGGCGCATGAGCTAGTAAGGCACGACGCGGAAGCGCCGGGGCTCCATGGGGTGGGGCTCGTCAATCATCCGGAGGACCTCTGTGGGGCGGCCCTCGGGGGCCCTGACCTCGAATGATGGGAGCTCGCCGGGGGGCGCCGGGGCGTCGGGCTGGTCGAAGAGCGCGAAGGCCCCCAGCTGCACGCCCGTGTCGGCTGCAGGCTGGGCCTCCTGCTCGCTGACCCAGCGCGAAAGGAACTCGATGAGCTTTTTGACGTCGTCCTTGGAGTCTTTGGTGGTGTCGATGTGGATCTCCACGGGCTTCACCTCGCCATCCTGCCTTCTTTTAAAACAGGGTTTTTATACTTTGTGATTTAAAGAGGCCGATTAGGCTTTGGAGGCTTCGACAAAATTTTTAAGCTCCCGCCGTTGCTTGCAAGTATGAACCTCGTTGGGTGCACATTGCTGATTGCCCTCGTTCTAGCCGCGTCATCATGCAAGCCAGCCGGACCTTCTGTGGGGGATGAGTTGTTCGTGCGGCTGGACATCGGAGGTTTCGCGCCGACAACCCTGATGGTCTCGGAAGAGGGAACAGTCTCATACAATCATTCTGACCGGTTCACACGAGAGGAAAATGTCAGCCGGATCTTGGTCGCTGCTGATGAAATTCTGGAACTGAAGGCGATTATCATCGAAGGCGACTTCTTTTCGCTCGAGCACGAATATACAGAGCGGCTTGTCACCGACGCAGTCCCATATAAGGTTTCTGTCACGCTTGGCAATGCCTCGCACGCCATCTTCTGTGCCAATCGCTTGGCCTGCCCTCCTGCGGCGATGGCCACCATTAATGGAGTGAAGGACCTTTGGCCTGAGCGCATTGTAGAAAGGGGGTTTGGTTGATTGAAGTTAGCGGCCATTATGCAATCGCATGTGGACCGCATCCATAAGCGTCTTGATGTAGAGGAGGAATTGGGCCTCGATGGATTTCCAGTCGGACCTCCCGATGCCGGCGCCGTAATAGTGGATGCCGTTTCGCTTGGTACGCACCGCTTCAAAAAAGTCCCAGTCGAGTTCAAGTTCAGGGTGCTGCTCGCAGAGGGCGGCGAAGAGGCATTGGTGGTTGTCGGCTTTCAGCCTGTCAAAGCGCAGCAGGGCTTCAGCCAGCCCATGGAGAGCGTCATAGGCGAGCTTATAGACACTGTTCCATTGGACTCGGTCTTTCGGCAGCCCTTTTTGAAGCTGCGTGACGGATTCGAGGTCTCCCCGGGCAATCTCCGTTAGCGACCGAGCTTTTGCGGCATCAATCTCCTCCATGATGATGAGGCGGCCTTCCTGCTTGCACCTTAGAAAGGCGTCGCGTTGGGCTAAAAATTCGGGCGTCAATGTTCACCTTGACAAAGTCAATGTCGCCTTTCACGCGGATGCCCTTCATAAGGTTTTTCAGGAATTCGCCGGAAAATTTTCGGAGCGCGCCGGAATTCCTGCAGGCAAAAACTTGGATTTCCCGCTGAAGCGCAAGCTCGTATTTCAGGAGCGAAAGCCGCTTTGCCTCCCCGTAAATGAACAGGTCGATGTCGCTGCCGGCGTGCCAGTCTGAGCGGGCAAAGCTGCCGAAGATGATGACGCATTTGGCCCCAAGACCGCTTAGATGGTTGAGCAGCCCGCTCTCATAGAGCATCTGCTGCCCGAACAACCGTTTGCGATGCCGGTATGGTGCAGCATCGTGCCGGGCCAGGTAGTGCGGCATGCGGCCCGGCATCTTGACCTTTCGGATCAACCCTTCATTCTGGAATTTCCGGAGCCATCCGGCGGCCTTGCTGCGGGAGATTGCGGCGTCCTTGAACAGCTCTTCAAAATGCCATTCCCGCGTGGGTTGGTTGAAAAACAGGCTGAGGAGGGTGGTTTCTTTGCTTCGCATAATAGTTACTATAATGGGAACTAATTTATATAGCTAACCCAACCTCACCCAAGATTCTCCTTGCTATCCGAACACCTTCTGGTAATTCGCAAACAGCAGCGTCGCGGTCTCTTCGGCGTCCAGCCCCTTGATCTCCGCGATCTTGCGGACCGTGAGCGCGATGTTGCGGGGCTCGTTTGACACCCCGGGCTGGGGGCCCAAAAACGGCGCGTCGGTCTCGGTGAGGAGCCGCCCGATGGGCACCTGCTTGACGACGTGCTGGAAGTGCGACGAGCGCACGATGTTGGGGGGCACCGAGAAGAAGTAGCCGGCGGCGACCGCGCGCTTGATCAGCGCAGTGTCACCCTCAAAGCAGTGGAGCACGACAAGGGCGTTCACCGCGTCCAGGACATCAAGGGTGTCCGCAGCGGCTTTTCTGGTGTGGACGATCAGCGGCTTGTGGAAAAACCGGGCCAGTTCCGCGAACTTGCGCAGGGCCACTTTGGTTTCTTCTTGGTGGCTTGCGTGGTGGTGGTAGTCCAGGCCGACCTCGCCGATGGCCACGATGTGACGCGCATGCATGCTGATGAATTCCAGGGTGCCTTCAAAGCCCTCGAACTTGCGCTCGACCAGGTCGGTGGGGTGATAGCCCAGCGCGGCCTTGACGATGGGATAGGCCCGCGCCATTTCAAGGACTTTCCGGTTGCTGTCCGGGTTGGTGCCGTTGGCGATGATGGCGACGACGCCGGCCTCCTGCTGGCGCGCCAAGAAGCCCTCGATGTCTGCGAACTGCGGCACGTCCAGGTGGGCGTGGACGTCAACGAGCTTCATACGGCCGTCCGGCATCCGGTGAACTTACGTAGTCGGCGAGCGCGCCTGCCTCGGGCAGCTCGCGCAGGCGTCGTAGGGCGCGGGCCTGCCGCTGGCGGATGCGCTCTCTGGTCAGGCCGAAGTGCTGCCCGATCTCGTTGAGAGTCCCGTAGGGGCGGCCCAGGCAGAAGCGGCGGCGCAGGATCTCCGCGTCGATGGGGTCAAGGCGCCCAAGCAAGCTTTCGAGGCCCGCCCGCAATTCGCGCTGCGCTGTCCACTCGTCGGGCGCGGCATCCGCAGCGGGGATTTGAAGCGCTTGCGGGCCATCGTCTGTGCCGTCCTGCGGCTCCAGCGAGAGAGGGTGCTCCGCGCGCCGCCACGCGCGGCTATCGTCGCGCAGGGTGCGGAAGCGCTCAAACTGCCTGGCAGAGAGGTCCGTGGATGGCGCG
>CAYUKJ010000046.1:0-7893 GCA_964445245.1 uncultured Methanosarcinales archaeon
CGCAGAGGCCGCGTAGGATACCCCGGCCTTCAGGCCGGGGAGGAGGTCATTTCGGACGTGGAAGCCCTAATGGGAGATCAAGACGAGACGGCCCGCCAGCGGCTGCAAGACGTCGAAGAGGGCCGCGTCAAGGGAAGTTCTGAAGCGGAGCTGGACAAGTACCTCAAGGCACGGGGCGTCAAGATTGGCTGAGTGGGAGATCCGGGCGCATCCTGATCTTCTGAAGGATTTGGAAAAGCTGGGGGGCCGAGAGCTCCAGAATTTCTACGCGAAAAAGGAGAAGATCAAGGCCAACCGCTGCGCCAAAAGCATCTGCGCGGAGGCGCCAATTGCTATCGGGAACCGATCACCGACAACATTCGGCTGGTGTACTATGTCGGGGGCAAGACAGTGTGGCTGCTCACCATCGGCCCCCACAAGGAGGCGTTTGAAACATACCTGAAGCGGCTCCATTCCTTGAAGCAGCGGTTTCTCACCTGACCCCTGCCGTCCGGAGGAGCGCAGGGTAGAAAAGCACTACGCTGCCAGGCCCTGTTGAAATCATGCACCGTCACCCTTAAGGGCGAGCCGTGGCATGCTGCATGGGCAGCAGCGACCGGGGGTTGACCCCTTCGGGGTGGTCGCGCCGGCGCCTGCGACAGCGTAACGGCGAGCAGGGTGACGGCCGCCGCCAGGCGGATGATTTCAACCGGGCCATGCTACCAGAAACCTTTTTAAACGTCCCGGCATCCCAGAATTCCAGGGGACCGTAGCTCAGACCGGGAGAGCACACGGCTGAAGAATCCCGTTCGGATACCGTGGTGTCCTGGGTTCAAATCCCAGCGGTCCCACTTCTTTTCCATTATGTAGTCCGCTTCGTTCGCTGATAGACCGCTGGGCTTTGACCATCGCACTCCTGCGGGAGTGCTCAATTTCAAATCCCAGCGGTCCCATAGGGGCTTCGGTCAGCACTATGGAAAACTCGAATCATTCAGTGCAATCTCACAGTCGCTTTTTTCATCCGAAAAATTCAAATACATACCCGCCTCCAAAGACGGGAGTGGCTCGAGCGTCCCGTTCGAGTCATCCCAGTGACTGCGCACCGTCTGCGTGGTCATGATGCTTAGACCTCCCCGCGGCCCGCGACGAGGGCCGCCACCAAGGTCTGGGCAAGCCGCCATTATCATTACCAGCCCCATTATCTCTTAGACACCGACGCCTTCCGTTTGTTGCGTCGCGTCCTGCCGCTTTCCTCCAGCCGGGGAATCGTGCGTCTAGGCGGACACTGGCACGAACAACTCATCAAGGAGGACACGACAATGGCAAATATCACATGTAACGCGTGCCAGCGCGTAATCAATCCTAAAGATGTGAAAGTTCTGCGGTTGGCTGGGTCACTCACCTATTTTTGCCGGTGCTGTTGGCTACACGATGCGAAAACCGCAGGTGGCAACTTGCTTGTTTGGTGTGGAGAATTGGACCGCTCGAGCCGGGCTAAATTAGTCCTCCTCATGCTTGGGCCGCGGCCCGCACTTTGGACTAGCGGAGAACAAGGAATAAATCATCAAGCTTGATTAATCCCGATTCTGCGGGCTAGCTCCTATCACTAATCTTCAGAGGAGAGAACAAAGTTTCAAGTCACTCAACCCTTATACTCAAACTATCGAAGAGATGGAGGTTCTCAATTTCAAATTCCCCCGGTCCCATGGCAGACGTAATAATTTATATTCTCCAACTCTTTTCTTCGTTCCCTATGGCCAGCAAGCACTACGTCGGGCGGTCCTACGCAAAGCAAGGCGTCTACCAGATTAAGTTCTTAGGCTGGTACAACGACATCGTCGTCGAGCTCAACGATCCGGTGGAGCGCGCGCTCAAGCGGGGGCAGCGGCTGCGCTTTGACTTCTCAAACATCACGAACCGGGGCTCGCCTTTTTTCTGGGACTGGGTGGCAGCGATGGGATTCCGGCACTATAAGACCGATGCCAAATTCTATGATTTCATGACAAATCGGATTGAGGTTCGCCACGGCCTAGAGCCGCCGAAGGGCCTGGAGCGGTTGGTGTGGTGGCAGGAAAAGCTGGCGGAGGTCAAAGACAAGCCACCTAGGAAAGACACGTCTTAGCCCGGCTCGTCCGCGCTCGGCCCGTACATGCCCGGAATCGACACGTTGAGCAGCCGCAGGTACACCGACAGCTGCCCGAGATGGTGGATTGTGCGACAGCAGAAACGAGCGCACCACCACGGTGCGCGGCAGCGTGAAGAATGGTTGGCCCGGCCAGAGCATCACGGGCGAAGCAGCTTGTCGTCTGTCATTCGCCTACAGCCTCCCAATCGCCTCCAGGAGCTTGCGGTGCCCTTTGACCAGCTTGTTGAACTTCTCGAGCTCCTCCTTGAGGACTTGGGTGCGCACGCTATCGGGCAAACTGTCGGATGTTACCCGTTTTGAACCAGTCTTGGATTTCTGCGTCATTGTAGTGCCGCTCCCGGATGCCTTGAAGCACCCGTGCCTGTGAGGCTTCGTCCGCAATCGCCACATGCCCCCCATTCTGTTTGATGAAGGCCTTTGCTGCAAGCATGGCGGTTCGTCGATTTGCGCTTGCAAAGGGATGCTGCTGAATTAAGCCCTTCAGCAGCGCCGCCGCCTTGGCGTACACGCCACCCGGCTCAACTTTGCAGGTTTCGATGACGGACATGAGCCGCGCAGGCGCAACCAGTTTTGGAGCGTCTGCCTGTTTGGCGGGAATCAAGGAAATCGCCAGCACATTCAAACGCTCGATTTCTTCGGAGGACGGATATCGCATTGTCACGTTTGGTGGCGGATACGAGGATATTTAAATGTTACTAGACTGTGCATGATCGACCCTTTACGCTTGCTCATCCGCGCGCCCGTACATCCCCGGCCCCAGCTCCATAGTATAATTTGTCGCGGCGGGAGGGGTTAGCGCCGCGCGGGAGGCGCATACTGGGGGTATGACCGGTAAAACGCATCCACGACATCCACGTCGCTGCGCCCTTCGGTGAGCTCGCCGACGCGCGTCACGACGAGCTTGTCGAGGCGGGATTCGAGGTGCAGCGACGTGCCCGGTGTGAGGCCCCAGTAGGTGCCCCCCGAGAACAGGCAGGTCAAATACGTGGTCAGCGCGTCATGCGTCACGATCACAAGGTGGGACGGACCCTCGCGGACTTGGCGAAGGTGCGCCAAAGGCTCCATGAGGCGAGCCGTGGCACTCGGGAAGGGCTCGATGCCGTCCAGGTATCGACGGTATGCCGAAGAAAGCATCGCGGTGACTGGCGCCGGGAGCCGGCGATAGGTGTCCCGGGCATAGTATTCCGAGCTGCTGAAGCCTTCAGGATTTGTTGCCACTTTGTCAAGGTACACGGCGCGGCCGTCGAAGGTGAGGGTGCCACCCCGGACGAGGGGGATGAAGTCGGGCCACGAGAAGTGCCGGACCTCGTCGAGGGCGTCGTAGACGCTGGTGGGTTGGCGTGTATCCGTGCCGCGCGCCTTGAGCTCCCCCTCAATCAGTTTGGCGGTATGGAGCGCCCGGCCCAGCGGGGAGGACCAGATGCCGACTGACTCGCCCTCAGCGACGGTCTCGGCCAGGGCGCGGGCATTGCGGACGACGGTCTCGATGCCGTCCTCGGTGAGGTCGTCGGCCTCCTCCGGTGGGACGGCGGCCTGCTCGTAGCGGGCGGCGCCGTGGCGGAAGACCGTGATGCGGACTGCGGACATGGCCATGGTAAAGCGGAGGACCTTCTTATACTTTTACGCCGCCAAGGCCGCGATGAAAATCTCGCGTTGCTCGGGGCTTGCTGCACAGCAAGCCCCCTGGCTTGCTGGCACACGCGGACCTGGAGGTCCGCGTTGGGCCTGCTCGCCATCCGGTTGTCGCCGGCGCGGGCGCGACCACCCCGTAAGGGAGCCTCAGAAATCCAGCAGGATTTCTGGGCGCACAGGGATCGAAGATCCCTGGCGCCAGCAGCTTAGCTGCTGAGCGCCAGAAACGCCCTGGGCGTTTCTGTGCCGACCCCCGGTCGCTGACGCCCACCCAGTACGAAATGGCTCGCCCTTAAGGCCACAAACCCACATTTTCATCGCGGCCCGCCGCCAACCAGCCTCTTCGACAAGGCGCCTCAGGCGGACAATCCGGTCAGGATCTGGTCGAGTATCTGGCCGGCTATGATGTTGAAGAGGAGCATGATGCCTAGCGCGATCAGGACGTACGTGGCCGTGGAGCGCACGAGGTTGGTGCCCACCATGTGCTGCTCGCTGATGCGGTCGGCCCCGTTGAGGATGCCGTTGAGCAGGACCGACAGGATGTAGGCCAGCTGCACGACGTAGAGCCCGACGACGATCTGGAAGTAGTAGGTCGGGATGCCGGTGCCCAGGATCTTGAGGAGGCCGCCGAAGGAGGTTTCGGCACCCTGCGCCCCGGTGTCGCTCGCGAAGATTACGAGCGAGCTGATGATCTTGGTCATCATGCTCGTGATGCCTATGACGATGCCGGAGATGGCCGGGGTCAAAAAGGCGATCTGGCTCTGCATGCTGGCGATCTCCTCGGCCATCAGGTCGCGGAGGCGCTCGTCGACGCGGTGCATCTCCTTGATGTACTGCGACACGTTGATCAGCGCGCTGGACGCCACCAGCGGCCCCTTCTTGCTGCTCTCCACAAGGACCTTCATGGCGCTCTCGATGAGATGCGACGGGTACTGCGTGAGGGCCCCGACCTTGGGGTCGAAGATGGCGGTCTCCACGCCCAGGCCCAGGCGCTGGATGTTGATGGCGACGAGGCGGAAGAACTGGCCGGCGGGGGTGCCCTCCATGACTGTGGCGACCTTGGCGAACGCGATTTCAGCGGGGATGCCGTCGCCCAGGCGGTTGCCGAGCTGGAAGAGGGCGCTGGCGAACTCGGCCTCAAGCTTGCGCGAGGCGTTGCGGACCTCGATGGTTTTTTTCGTGAGGCCCTTGTAATAGAGCCCGAAGCCCAGCCCGGCGGCCAGCGGGAAGGCCATCGAGAAGATCGTGGCGCCCAGGCCGTAGGGCCCGACGCGCGTCTCCTTCACTGTGCCCTCGGCGTCGATCTCGTTGAGGTAGCCTAAAAACGTGTATTGGGCGTCCCGGACGGCGGGGTCGTCGGAACGCACGTCGACGAACTGCAGGCCGCCCTCATGGGGGGGCAAGAGCACGATGTCGGCGTAGGGCAGGGCCGCGTGCAGGAGCAAGGGCGAGATCCCGACAAGGATGAGGAGGAACGCGACGAAGAAGCCGGCTAGGGCAGGGGCGACGCCGCCGACCTTGCCGGGCGCAAGCTCTGGGGACTCCATGAGCGTCACTTCGCCGTAGCCGCTTGGGCGCTTGGACAAGATGAGCTTGCCCAGATAATGGACGCTGATGGGCAGGAGCAGGTTGTACAAGATGGCGAGATGGTACCATTTCACGGACCCCAAGAAGGCGACCAGCAGGGGCAGGACGACGAGGCCGAGGATGGGAAGGATGATGCCCAGCATGTGGAGCGTCGTGAGGGGCGCCTTGAGGTTGTGGACGTAGTGGAGCATGCGCTCGTACGTCTCGTCCAGCATGACGGTCAGCGCCTTGTCCAGCGCCGTGATGCGCCGGTCCTCGGAGGCCTCGTACAGGGACGACTCGATGAGGTGGATGCTCTCGACGAACTCCATGTTGTACTTGCGCCAGCCCTCCAAGTACGCGTCGAGGGCCTCTTTGACGGAGTCGTATTGCTGGGTCTCGACGTCCCACAGGATCTTCTTGAAGTCGAGGGCTAGCGGCGGCGAGAGGTGGTCCGAGGCGAACTTGATGGCGAGCTCCAGGTTCGAGGTGTGCCGCATGTAGGTGACCATGTAGAAGATGGAGAGGACCATCTGGTTGCTGGCCCGCATGCGCCACTGGTCGGCCAAGAACAGGGGCATCTTGGAGAGGGGGATCATTGCGGCCAGGCCCGTGAGGAGGACGATGACGACCAGAAAGAGGCTGGGCGGGCGGTCCAGCGCCGCCGGCAGCCCCAGGCCGAAGAAGACGCCGGCCAGGATGAAGAGGAGGGGTACAAGGACAGAAAAGCCCATCGCGCCCTGGGGGGTGATGGCGAGGTGCGTCGTCGCGATGGCCTCCTCGAACTCGGGCAGGGCCTTCTTGTCGGGCGAGAGCGGCAGGACCTTGGCGGCTATCTTGCAGCACTGCTCGTAGGCTGTCAGGCTCTTGGGGAGAAAGGTCTTCTTGAACTCGTCGTATTCGCGCGTCGTGACGGGCGCAACGTCGGGCGGGGCCTCGCCCAGGGCTTTTCGGAGCCGGTCCTTGTACCGAGCGCCAAGGTTCCTGAGGTCCTCCCGTTCAGGCACTGCGCACGCTCCGCTTGAGCCATTCCTGCCACTCGAACAGGATCTGGCGGGTGTCTAGGCGGCCTGTCCGGACCTGGACGGCGTCGACGGCGCGGTGGAAGGCGTCGTTGGCCAAGACGACAAAGGGGGCTTCGAGGAGGTCGTCGCGCTTGTGTGCCTCGGCGGCCTGTACGAGGAGCTCCTTGATTTTGGCGCGGAGCACGATATTGTCCCAGACGGAGTCCCAGTTCCCGGCGAACTCGCGGACCGAGCCGGCGATGCCCTTGAGGATCTCGGACTCGCCGTGCAGCAGCTCGTCGGTGGGCAAGAGCTCGTCGGTCTTGGGGTCGTACTTGAAGAGGTCGACAAAGCCCCCTTCGGCCAAGGGGTCGTCGGTCCAGGCCTTTCGGACCTCTGTGATGCGCGTGATGCGCCGCCACTTGTGCAGCCCGTCGGCGCTCTTGATGGGGTTGGCCACGACGATGACGTCGCTGGCCTTGAAGCTGGTGCGCGGCACGCCCAGGTCGTTGACGACGCGGTCGAAGACTCCATAGGGCGAGTCGCCGTGGATCGTGCCGGCGACCGTGTTCGCGAGCGCACCGATGCGCATGGCCTCGTAGAGGGCGCGGGCCTCCGTGGAGCGGACCTCGCCGATGATGAGGGCCGAGTCGCCCATGCGAAGCGTCGTGCGGATCCCGATATCGGCGGGAACTTCGGAGGTGCCGTGCGCCAAGGCGCTGGCTACCTTCATGGGCTGGATGTTGTAGCCGAGGCCGCGCAGGGCCGCCACCGGCAGTTCCAGCGTGTCCTCGATGGTGAGGACGCGGTATTTGCGCATGATCTCCACCATCAGCGCCGCCAGGAACGAGGTCTTGCCGGCGCTGCGGGTGCCGGCGATGAGAAAGGTCCGGTTGCCGTCGATGAGGAACGAGAGGACGCCTGCCCCCAAGGGGGAGATCATCCGGTTCTTGATGAACAGGGGCAGGGTCCAGGGCTTGTCGCGGTGGCGCCGGAAGGCGTAGGCGGTCCCCTGGGGATTGAGGGGCTCGTTGATGACGCCGACGCGGGCCCTCGCCACCTCGGGGATGTGGAGCTCGGTGTCCAGGACGGGGTTGGCCTCGTCCAGCGGGCGGCCGGAGAGGAGGCGCAGTTTGCTGGCCCAGGACTGCGAGTCCAGGATGGTGGGGACGATGTTCGTGTGGCATTCGCCGAAGTCCTCGTGGACGACGAAGAGCGGCGCGGCCCCGAAGGGGCTGTTGGCCGTGATGTCCTGGATCTTGGAGTCGGCCAAGAGGATCTCGATGAGGCCGAAGCCGACGGTGTAGCGCAGCAGGATATCGGTGAGCTCCTGGATCTCCTCCTCGCTGAGGCGCAGCTTCTGGTAGCCCAGCAGCTCCTCGAGGAGGTCGCGGCCGACGTGGGCGAAGACGTCGCGCATCCGGTCCGGGTCGACGAATTCCTGGCGCTGGGGCTTGTGCTCTGCCAGGATGCCGCGGGCCGTGTCGAGGACCTCGTACTTCTCCTCTGTCGGCTTGAATTCGGGGGGGATGACATGGTACATTGGCCGGATCGTGTCGGGCAGGC
>CAYUKJ010000047.1:0-5438 GCA_964445245.1 uncultured Methanosarcinales archaeon
TCTTCGATTTCTGAGGGCGCAAAAGCCCCTCAGGGCTTTTGGGATCCACAACAGCCTTTCGGCTGTTGGGAGCCAGGAACCTTGTTCCTGAGCTCCCAGAAATCCTCTTGGATTTCTGTGGAGGGCACGTCCCCCTCGGCATCCGCTGCGCCTCGCGTCATCGCTCGCAGTTAAGGGCGGCGGTGCATCATTTCAACAGGACCGGAAACGATACCTTTACAAGCGCATGGCGGTTCCGCGCCCCTGAATGGACCGTCCTCTGGATATCAAGCCGCCTGAACTGGATGAGCGGGTCCGCACCTATCGCCCAGCTGCAGGCGACATCGCCGCGATGCCGGAATCGTACTGGGAGGTCTGGGTCGGCCTGCCCGGCCTGCCCTACGAGGCCCGTACCTGCCGCGACGGCAGCCCCGCTCTCTGCTATGAAGATGCGCACCGCTATCTCTGGGTCTCCGGCGCGGCCCTGGACGCCTACCGGGACAACCCAAATACTGTATTTATCGTCCTCATGGAGAAAGGCCGCAAGGACGCCATCGAGGCCGTCCACTTCTCACCTGCCCGGGACTCCCTTGAGCAGACTATCGGGCACGCCCGCTTCCTCAACCGCGACAAGCTGACGGTGCGGCGTCCCAAATAACCTTGCGCAACCTTTAAGAACGCCTCCGGGCTTTCGCTCCAGATGCTCCTCGGCGTCGTCGGCAAGCCCAACACGGGCAAGTCCACGTTCTTTAAGGCCGCCACCTTGGCCGAGACCGAGATCGCCAATTACCCGTTCGCCACGATCAAGCCGCACCATGGCGTGGGCTTTGTGCGCCTCCCCTGCGCCGACACCTTCTTCGGCGTGCAGTGCCAGCCCCGCATCGGGTACTGCCAAGACCACCAGCGCTTCGTCGCCATCGACCTGCTGGACGTGGCCGGCCTCGTGCCCGGGGCGCACGAAGGAGCCGGCATGGGCAACCAGTTCCTCAACGATCTGAACCAGGCGGATGCGCTCCTGCACATCATCGATGCGGCAGGCGCCACCAACGAGAAGGGCGAGCAAGTGCCCCCCGGGTCGTACGACCCGGCGGCCGACGTCCGCTTCCTGGAAGACGAGCTGGATTATTGGTACTTGGGCATCCTGAAGAAAGGGTGGGACCGGCTGGCGAGGCAGATCATGCAGGAGAAGCTCGCGCAGGCCCGCGTGATAGGCAAGCAGATGTCTGGCCTGGGCGTCACCGAAGAGATGGTCAAGGCCCTCCTGGACCGGCTCAGCCTGCCCGAGGACGTGACCAAATGGAGCGACGCGCACATGATGCTTTTGGCCCGGGACCTGCGCCGCCAGACCAAGCCGATGCTGATCGTCGCCAACAAGGCCGACATCCCCTGCGCCCTTGAGAACGTGGAGCGGCTGCGCCGCGAATTCCCTGCTGTCCGGTTCATTCCCGCCTCCGCCGAGTCGGAGCTGGCGCTCCACGAGGCATCCAAGCACGGCCTCATCACGTACCTGCCCGGCGACGCAGATTTCACTGTCGCCGCGCCAGAGAAGCTCACCGAGGCGCAGACCAAAGCCCTCGAATTCATCCGCTCCAACGTGCTCAAAAACCTTGGCAACACCGGCGTGCAGCAGGCCCTCAACTATGCCATCTTTGATCTTCTGAAATACATCGCGGTGTTTCCCGGCGGCATCAACAAGCTGACCGACCAGTACGGGCGCGTCCTGCCCGACTGCTTCCTGCTGAAAGCCGGCAGCACCGCGCACCAGTTCGCCTACGCCGTCCACTCCGACTTCGGCGACAAGTTCATCCGGGCCATCGACGTGAAGACGAAGCGGACGGTCGGCAAGGAGCACGTCCTCAACCATCTGGACGTCATGGAGATTGTGGCGAACAAATGAGCGTGCCCATGACTGCCCTTCCGCTTCCCCGCACTTTTTACGCCCGCCCCGCCATTGAAGTGGCGCCGGCGCTCTTGGGCTGTCTGTTGCATTACAGGGATGGCACAATTGAGCGCGTCGGCCGCATCGTCGAAGTCGAGGCCTACTGCGGCGAGTCCGACCGGGCCTGCCACGCCTATGTGGGTAAGACCAAGCGCAATGAAACCATGTTTGGACCTGCGGGCCACGCCTATGTCTACCTCTGCTACGGCATCCACCACCTCTTCAACATCGTTTGCGCAACCAAGGGCGTGCCAGAAGCGGTCTTGGTGCGCGCCGTCGAACCCGTCAAGAACATTGAGGCCGGCACGAACGGCCCTGGCAAATTCACCGCCGCCATGGGCATTACGACCAAGGACAATGGGGAAGACTTGCTGGGACCAAAGCTGTGGCTGACCAAAGGCACACTGCCAGCCGCAGAATCAATCAAGAGAGGCCCGCGCATCGGCGTCGCCTACGCCGGAACCCATGCGAAATGGCCGCACCGGTTCTGGATTGGGGGTAATTCCTATGCATCAAAGCCATAAAAGCCGTCTCATCCGCGGCAAACCAGAATGGCGCCACGTCCAACCCTTGTTGTCATTAGTAATGAACAATAGTTTTCATTGCTAATGAAAACCTTTAAATGGGAGAATGCATGAATTTAACGAGATTTGCTATAAGATCTCGTCAAGCAGCCCCTCTTTCTTGGCGGCTTCCAAGTGGCCGGTGACCGCTTCCTGCAGGTTGGCCTTGGCCTCGTCAATGGTGTCGCCGCGGCTGACGACATCAAGTTCCGGACACAGCGAGGAATAGCCGCCCCGCCGCTCCTTTCGGACGATGCACGTCAAAACCAAGTCTTTCATGGCTCGCATAAATACCGTGAAGTTCATAAATGTACCGAGGGAATAAATTTCCATGCCGTTTCTACGTGAAGGGCAATGCGTGGGTATCCAAACTGCCCTGACCGCCGCACACCAAACCACTCATAAGGTTTTTATGTTTCGCCGCATTCCCCAATCAGATGACGAGCCAGCAGTCGTGGAATTCATGCAAGTACGCCGTGGCGTCGGGGGCAGGCGGCGAGATGGGCTATGAACTGGCCGAGCACGGGCTCCACGAGGCGTATGAATGCGAAAACGGGCACGTGGTGGGCCTACGCATCTATCGGACTACGCAGATTCAGGAGGCGGATGGTTCGTTCAAGCCGATGGCGCATCTCTTCGGACTGATGATCCCCGACACGCTTGCCAAGACGGACGCGGACGAGCTCGAAGACAAAGTCTCACATGCCCTGGTTGCGTGCCAGCACTGTCGATTCTTCGAGCAGAAGTAGCGTGGCTATTTCTTCTCCCTTACCAGTCCGTACTTGAGCAGGCAGTTCTTGTATTTGGTGGAGTCCGGCGACTCCTTGAACTGCGACAATTTATTGGGGGGCAGCTGCGAGATCCACTTAAACGAGAGCTTGAGGACCTCGGCGACCTCTGGGTCGATCGTCGGGACCTGGGGCGGCCCCACGATGATCTCCTCGTCCTCGTTGAACTTGTCGTCGCCTTTGAGGCTGCGGAGGAAGCGCTTGAAGAGGCCGTCGCGCTCATGCTTGGCCTCCGCCTCGAACTCCTGGGCCTCCTCGATCTCGGCGTCGAGCTCCTTGATCTCCTCTTCGATGGTGTCCACGTCCACTTCCTCGTCGGCCGGCATGGGCCTGGCGTGCGTGCGTCGGGCGAACATGCTGCCCCACAGCCCCGGGCGCCCGTCGTCGCCGGACGGGCCCAGCGTCAGCCGGATGATGCGTTTGGGGGTTTTGCGCCGGGACAAATAGGAGTCCATGTCCCGGTTGAAGACCTGCTTGGCGCTGGCCATCCCTGCTTCTCAGCCCTCCCCCCGTATTTAAACCTTTCTGTCCTAGGATGTTTATGAAAATCTCACTGCACTTGCCGTTTCTGGCTGCTCGCCTGCGCTTCTTTGGCCCAGAGCAGCCGTTCCCTGCGGGGGGCAGGTCTCCCTTGGCGGCATGCAGTGACGGCGCAGAGGCTCGCCCCAGGCCAGCAACGGGATATGTTCTGCAAACCCTGTCCTAAGCAAACCACGGCTTGAGGCTGGCCGAGAAAGCCGCCATCTTGTCAAAGACGTAGACCTCCAAGTACGCCCCGAGGAAGACGAGGACGAGGGCGCCGGCAAAAAAGACGAGGCCGTCGGCCATGATGCGCATGAAGCGCGGCGAGCTGACGCGCTCGCGCAGCATCGCCTTGGAGATGATGCCGCCCCCGATGACGGCCAAAAAGTAGGAACTGGCCTCCACTAGGGTGTGGGGGAACACCGAGAGGAATTCTAGGACGAAGTACGCAAGGGGATTGTAGTTCTCCACGGCGGCGGACGCCCGGGCGATGTAGCCGAAGATCGTGCCCCACACGGAGGCGTTCCAGACAAGGAAGAGGATGGAGCCGGCCCCATACATGAGCGAGAAGAGCAGGCACACCATGAGGACCTTGAAGTTGTTCTGGAGGATGTCCACGAACGTGTTCCACTGCTGGCTGGGCGTCACGGCCCCCGACGAGTAGCCAGAGATGCCGATGATGGCCAGCTGGCTGTCGAAGAGCCTGACCGTCGTGATCTCGTCAAAATACAGCGAGAAGATGGAGAAGGAGAGGAGAATGCCCAGGAAGAGGAAAGTGTAGATCTCGAAGATATCGTGGTGGTTGCGCAGGATCGCCTTGAGGCTGAACTTGTCTTCTTCACCGCCCTGGTTCTCCTCGATGGAGAGGAGCTGGTTGAGCGTGGGCAGCAGCAGCAGGGATGTGAACGCGATGCTCATGAGGCCCGAGCTGTCCGGAAAGACGAGCAGCGCCGACAGGATCCCGAGCTCAGAATAGATGAACCCCAAAATGAAGGTGATGGACGGCCGCCTCTCCAGCCACCGCGCGGCAAAGAGCTGCTCAAAGACCATGCGGCATCCTCCCACGGCCCGTTTAAATACTTTGTGCCGTCGGCTCCTCTCGTCCGCGCAGATCCGGCGCGCGGATACGCTCCTCCCGGCCCCTCATCGGAACAGCCGCGCATACATGGGCATGATGGCGAAGGCTGCCACGTTGGCGGCCTTCGACGACCAGGAGTTTCTTGTGGTTGCGTATCAGGCAGCGGATGTTCAGCGGCCCCAGGGGGCGTGTGCGGCGCACGCCGGCGCCGGCCGCCTCCATCTGCCGGATCATGCGGCGCGTGGCCTGCACCTCCCGCGCGACCGCCGAATGGGAGGCCGGCCGGTCGCTGACCATGAGGTCCGTGAAGTAGTCGATGAGGACGCGGACCCGCACGCCCTCCGCGGCCTTCTTGATGAGCTCGCGGGACACCAAGGCGCCGGCCTGGTCCCCCTCAAAGCTCATGCACTGCACTTCGATGTGCGCGCGGGCCTGGCGGACAGTCGCCACGAAGTCATCGATGAACGCGCGTTCAACGAGGAGCGTGGGGGGCATGCGGTGCACACTTCTCAAAAGTTTATAAGCGTTTGGGTACCGACAGAAGAGTGAACCGACGTTCTGCCAGGTTT
>CAYUKJ010000047.1:5448-7617 GCA_964445245.1 uncultured Methanosarcinales archaeon
GGATGGGGACGGAGGGATTTGAAACTGAGGACTGCGAAGCAGTCCGATGGTCAAATCCCGACGTCCCTAAGACAAAACAATCAGGGGCGGAGCCCTTGAGAGGATTACAATGGGGACGGAGGGATTTGAAATGTTGCGGACCGCCAAGGGACGCAACACTCAAATCCCGACGTCCCTTCAGCGACAGAAGCGCTCTCCATCGACGAACACAATGGGGACGGAGGGATTTGAACCCTCATTGGCTGGTGTCTTCGCGCGGTCATCGCCTTGCGGCTCCCCGCTCCAGTTCTGGAGCCAGCTGTTCTAGCCAGGTTATACTACGTCCCCAAACGCTCTATTCAGTGAATTTGAGGCTTATGGCCTCTTCGTCGGCATCGAGGTTCTCAGCCGTATTTAAATCTTTCTTGAAGAGGGCGCCGATATTGACGACGGAAATCCAGACGGCAAAGAGGAGGAGCAAGTAGAGAAAGCCGGTGCCCCCAAACCAGCGCGCCACCGACGAGGTGGGCGCAAGCACCGCCAGGTAATGCCCCCCAAAGACAATGGCGCCAGCAATCGTGAACTTGCCGGCCACCATCGGCAGGATGAGGCGGCGCATGCCATAGTTGATCATGCCCAGCGCAATGAGCAGCAAGTCATCAGCCAGGGGGGTGGCCGCGAAGACAAACACGATGACCGGGATAAGGCGGGGGGGCTTGACGGCGAAATTCTTGATGCGCAGGACTTGGAAGCGGTTCTCGCCTTTGAGGGAAACCTTGACGCCCTTGCCCACCAGATAGGGGAACGCCTCGCCCAAGGCCAGGCCGGCGCCGGAAATGATAATGAGCAGCAGGAGCGCAAGCCAGTTGTCGGCCTGCCCCCCCAAATAGGCGATTATGGGAAAGTACGGGATCTGCACCAGGATGGAGGCGCTGGAAAAGACGCAGATGAGAAACGCGCCGATGATGCCGTATTCGCCGGCTGCCCCATTGAGAAAGGCATTCGCGGCGAGCAGGGGCTCATGGATCAGCGGAATCTTGTTGAGATAGATGTAGACGAAGCTGAGCACCACGACCAGGCCCGCCATCAGCAGATTCGGGCCGCTAAGCAGCGCCTTGGCATTCATCTCCCCGTCCCCGACGGGCGGCTTAATAAATCTTCTTGTGGATGGCAGCGCCCATCAAACCCGCAATCCAGCGACGGAGACAGTCTAGGGCAATAAGGCTTCTTATTGGATGGCGAGCGCTGCACCCGAGTATCCACGGTGATTCCGCGGGACTTGAAAGCGCGAGGAATGTGCGCGAGGACAGCCAGCGTGACACGATGGGCCGGCGGGGGATGTCCCCACCAAAACGCCGAGGGCGTTTTGCAGGCCCCAACACGCCGCAGGCGTGTTGAGGGCTTACGGGGTGCCGGCCCATCCGTGGCAAGTGAAAATATTTTTTCGGGCTGCGGCGAGAGGGCGCATCCGCACCCTGCCCCACGTCCAAGGAAATTACAAGCGCTGAAGGACGCCGCAAACCCCGCCAAGCGGCCCTAAAGACTCATTTTCTACGACCCCCTAATCCTCGAAGCGCGATGCGAGGACGCGGTAGCCTTTTAGGGCGAGGGACGCGGTGCTCTTGTGGTAGGTGACGCCGAGGCGCCGCCGCTGGTATAGCTCGCGGAGGCCTTCCAGGTAGCGGTCCGGGTCGAGGGCCTCGACCTCGCGGGCGTACAGCGAAATCGTGACGTCGGGATCGTCGAGGGAGCCGGGGACGACCGTTACGTTTCCGTCCACGACCTCGACGCCGTACATCTCGTCGCGGTCCAAGACGTCGACGAGAAGCATGGGCGGCTCATCTGAGAGCGGGGCTTCGTGGAGCTGGCCGGCCCCCAGGGCCTCCATCGCCAGCCGGATGGTCTCCGCGTCTAGGCGGCGGCCCTTGGGCGGGGGCGAAGGGGGGGCAGGCTGCGTCTTGTTGTCCAGAGAGCCATTCCGGGGAGGCGTCATGGGTGAGAGGTTGAGGGAGGCATTCATGGCGGCGGGGTTTGGTGCGGGGGGCGGGGGCGCAAAGACGTGGAGGCCCGCATACACCGCAAGGCCGCCCAGCAGGAGGCCGGCCAGGACGAGGAGGACGTCCTTCACGCGCGTCTGGCGGGGTGCGGACGGGGCAGGCTCTCCTTCAGGGGCGCGCATGAGGGCGATCT
>CAYUKJ010000048.1:0-7564 GCA_964445245.1 uncultured Methanosarcinales archaeon
CAAGGAGAAGGCCCAGCAGCTGGGCAAGGCCGGCTTCGAGTTCGCCTTCGTCATGGACAACCTCAAGGAGGAGCAGGAGCGCGGCGTCACCATCGACTTGGCCCACAAGAAGTTCGAGACGGACAAGTACTACTTCACCATCATCGACGCCCCCGGCCACCGCGACTTCATCAAGAACATGATCACGGGCGCCTCCCAGGCCGACGCGGCCGTCCTCGTCGTGGCCGCCAACGACGGCGTCAGCGCCCAGACCAAGGAGCACGCCTACCTGGCGAAGGTCCTCGGCGTCGGGCAGGTCATCGTCGCCATCAACAAGATGGACATCTCCGGCGTCGACTATTCCGAGGCCCGCTTCAAGCAGGTCCAGGCGGAGACCGATCAGCTCCTCAAGACCGTCGGCTACAAGCCCGATCACGTCCAGTACCTCCCCATGGCGGCCTACCCGGGCGACAACATCGCCAAGAAGACCGAGAAGATGAAGTGGTGGACCGGCCACTGCCTCCTCGAGGCCATCAACAGCCTCAAGACCCCCGAGAAGCCCACGCAGCTGCCCCTGCGCCTTCCCATCCAGGACGTCTACACGATCACCGGCATCGGGACCGTCCCCGTGGGGCGCGTCGAGACCGGCGTCATGAAGGTCGGCGACAAGGTCGTCGCCGTCCCCGGCCGCGAGGGCAAGGGCGTCACCGGCGAGGTCAAGAGCATCGAGATGCACCACGAGCAGCTCCAGTCTGCCGAGCCCGGCGACAACATCGGCTTCAACGTGCGCGGCTTCGACAAGAATAGCATCGCGCGCGGCGACGTCGTGGGCCATCCCGACAAGCCGCCCACGGTCGCCACGGAGTTCAAGGCGCAGCTCATCGTCATCAACCACCCGTCCGTCATGACGGTCGGCTACACGCCCGTGTTCCACATCCACACGGCCCAGGTGGCCTGCCGCATCGAGAAGATCGACAAGCAGATCAACGCGATGGACGGCTCGACGATCAAGGAGAACCCGGACTTCATCAAGAACGGCGACGCCGCGATCGTCACGATCAAGCCCGTGCAGCCATTGGTCATCGAAAAGCGCTCGGACATCCCGCAGCTGGCGAACTTCGCCATCCGCGACTCCGGCGCAACCGTCGCGGCCGGGACCTGCATCGACCTGACCAAGAAAGCAATATAGGGGTCGCCAGCCCATTTTTTCCCTTTCCATTGCGCCCCATGGCGAGGGGAAGCGTCGCCATGAAGTGGGGGACCGAACCCTGACTCGGGATTCGGAACCCAGACACACACCATGCAGAAAGCCCGCATCAAGCTAGCCTCGACCGACATCGGCAAGGTCAACCAGACCTGCGCCTACATCAAGGACATCGCCGACAAGACGGGCGTCGTGATGCGCGGCCCCATCCCCCTTCCGACCAAGAAACTGAAGATCACCACGCGCAAGTCTCCCTGCGGCAACGGCACCGCGACCTGGGAGCGCTACGAGATGCGCGTCCACAAGCGCCTCATCGACCTGGGCGTCGACGAGCGGGCGCTGCGGCTGGTCATGCGTGTGCCGATTCCTGACGGGTTGAATATCGAGATTGAGATCATGGATGTGTAGGTCATTCTTGCGAAAACTATTTTATCTAGCTGACGCCCAATTTCGGGTATGGCCTTGACCAGCAGGAACTTCCGTCATGCAGTCTTGCTACTCCTTCCAAATCTGTTTCGTCCGGACAAGCTCTACCAAAACCTAAGGCACCCCGTCCATGAATGGCTGCATACGCGGCACCGCCAGTATCCGGTCAAAAGTACCCTTGATTTGCACGTTGTAGAGCACGAGTTCCGTGGCCGGCTGGTCACGGTAGATCTCGTCGAAGCCCGAGCCGACACGGGCACCCTATCCGAACATCTGGGCAGAATCTGGAAAAAGGACTTTTACTATGGTCACTGCCACTATTTCCCGCAACCGTTTCGATTGATCAAGCGCCACTACATCCAAGATGGACATGGTCGGTTGGAGTCGATCCTTGGCGAATATTTTCGAGACAATGGCCCTCCTATGTAGGCTTCTCTAGCCCCAACGCCTCGAAATAGGCCTGCCGGCAGGGCTCGTGGTCGAAGAGACCGGTGGCCGCCCGCACGAAATCCTGCATGGCGAAGGCGTAGCCTTTTTCCTCCCGCAGCTTCTCTTCGACAAAGACGCGCCCAGACAGGAGCCCGTCGAGGCCTCGCTCGTCCGCGATCACGAGGCCCTTGGGGTCGTAGAAGTACCCCTCGGAGGCGCCGGAGTCTGTGAAGAACTCCAGGTGCGGCGTCCGGTAGCCTGGCTTGAAGCGCAGGACCGGGCCGACGGCATGGACCAGGTCCAGCTGGTCTTCGAGCTGCTCCGGCTGAAGAACCGGCTCCTGCGGGTCCGCGGACCATGGACGCTTGCGGACGGCGAGGCGGTGGCCGCCGAAGATGGGGTCGTAGGCCAGGCCTCCAAGGTACTCATACCGCGTGTAGTCCCCGACAATCCGGAGGGCGGTCGCGGGAACCTGCAACTCCAGGAGCTTGTAATACGGCTCGATTGAGCGCCTGTACGCGGTCTCGGACTCGTGGAGGGCGAAGGCGACGGCGTTGAAGGGCTCTGGGAGACGGATGGGCAGCCTCTTCTCCTGCGAGAGCTGAACTGGCGTCGTCCTCCCGGTCGCGGGAGCCGCCGGCTTTCGGATCCATGGTCCTCCAAACATCGTCCCTGGTCTTCCGTTCGCAGTCGTCGATTGTCGTCGGAAGTCGGCCCTCATTGCTCCCCTTCCTTTAATAAAATATTGGCTAAATCCTCGGAGAATTTGGCGCCTTCGACGTATCTAGATTCCTTTTCCTCATTTTCTGCTAAAATCATAATGTTTAAAAGCCCATAGCGCCCACGAAGACCCGCCAATTGCAAGCGTCGCATCCGCAGCAAACCTTTTGTTTGCTGGGCGCTAGCTGGCTCGCACGTGTAAAACTTTAAAGGTGCTCACGCACCTCTTCCAATCACCTTAAGGAGCCAGCGTCGCATCCACAGGGACCTGCGGTCCCTGGGCGCTCCGCTGGCCTGCGCGCATGCCCACGCAGGCGCCAACGCGCGCGAACCAAAGGCATGAAGAGGCCAGCGTCGCATAATCTGGTAGTGCGCAGGACTGGAAAGAGTTCCGGCCATCCTGTCCCTTCGGGGATTCCCGGTTCAAATCCGGGCGCTGGCGTTAGAGCCGCTTCAGGAAGCCGCTGGGCGGCCAACACGGTGTGGGATTCAGCCAGCGCCGGATATCCAGACATCCGCAGATTTCTGAGTATCCGGGCGCTGGCGTACTGGATGTGAGGTGGCGGTGCGGAGCCCCATGCCGCCCACTTCAGCAGGCCATGCCCACGGACTCCGGCTCCAACAGCCCTTTCTCCTCGTCCTGAATCTACCTGGGTAACCAGATCCTTGAGGGAAAGAATTAAAAGTCGTCAGGTAGTTCCACTCAACGATGTACCTCCCACTTATATCCCACCAATTACTGGAGGTTTGCGCTCGATACCAGAGTGCCTTTGAGCATCAATTGGCGGACCTGCGTTTAACTTATGGGGTGACTGCTCGAATCATGCCGGACCTGATATCCCGATACGAGGGGCCAGGCGACTATTGCAATAGGATCCCCTTCAAACTACAGTGCCACAAGGATGCATTTAGACGGCTGCATCAGCAGAACCTCGAAAGGGCACTGAGAGAAGACCGGAGTGATACTCCTGAACCCATCGCCTTCTGCCTTACAGAAATTTTCCTCAAAGAATTCGACCTGCCCAATCAGTCATCAGCGAACACCAGCAAAATTAAATAGCAGGCCACCCCCCTTAAGGGTATGAAAGCCCGAAAACGCCTTCTTACTGCCACCTTCTTGGTCGCCGCGCTGGCGGGGCCGCCGAGCGGCTCTCCTGTTGAAACCGCAAGCCAGCGCCGGATATCCAAAAATGCGAAGCATTTTTGAGTATCCGGGCGCTGGCGTTTTAGCTGCGTGAGCAAGCCGCATTAGCGACACATGGGGGGCTTCAGCGCGCCAGCGCCCAGGAATTCCGAAGGAATTCCGCATTGCTCCGGGGGCCGGCATTGCTGTGGAAGCGAATCTCCCTGGCGTGGCATTCATTGGTCACACTCGTCGGGACGTGCGCAACCCATATAAGGGTAGGGATCTTTCTCCCCTCGCCATGGCCCAGCGATTCAAGCGGTTCTTGGCTGCGGGCACCTTGGCCGCAAGCCTCCTGTGCGCCCGCTCCCCTCCTGCCGTCGCAGACCCCCAAATCGAGTGGCTCCAGAGCCAGCAGCATCCCACGGGGCTTGTGGACAGCTATGAAGGGGACGGGACCCAGCGAGCGTATACATACGATCAGGCCCTTGCCGCCATCGCCTTTGCCCATGCCGGCGATTCCCAAGGCGCCCGGCGGGTCCTAGCCGCAATGCGCGACCTGCAGAACGCCGACGGCTCGTGGTATGCCGGATACACGACCAGCGGCGGCGTCATCTCGAACGCCCTGGCCACCGGGCACATCGCATGGATGGCCTTGGCCCTGAATTATTTTGAGGCCGCAACGAACGACACGCTCTTCCTCCCTGCGAAGCGCAAGGCCCTCACCCTCCTCAAGGGTCGGATGGACACGAACCCGGGCAACCAGACCTATGGGTCGATTCGGTTTGGAGCCTCCGACACCCGCGTCAGCACAGAGCACAACCATGACGCCTACGCGGTCTTCAAGGGCGCCGCCCAACTCGAAGGCGATCCTTCACGGCGGCAAGAATATCGTGACCTCTCCCAACGCATCCTTGACTACCTGCGAACGGAGATGTGGGCGCCTTCGCCCAGTTCCAACGGGCCCTTCCACACTGTAAACGTATTCTGGACGGGCTACGGCGACTTCTCATGGTGCACGGACACCCAAACCTGGGGGGTG
Organism: uncultured Methanosarcinales archaeon; assembly: GCA_964445245.1. GTDB lineage: Archaea > Nanobdellota > Nanobdellia > Woesearchaeales > JAHJEM01 > CAYUKJ01. The sequence goes on from CAYUKJ010000048.1 coordinate 4,924, forward strand.
CTTTCCCTGGGCGCACAGGGCCCCGGCAACGAGCCATTCTCTCGTTCCCTTGACTGGCTGTATCAGAATCCCTCGGGGAGCACCCGATACCAAATGGATTTCTCCCCGACGGTCCTGGACGTGGACGGCTTCGGCTTCTGCACGGCCCCGCCGAATTTCATCTGGGTCGAGGGGACCGAAGGGGCGGCCTGCGCCTATATCGCCGCGAACTCGCCCACCCGAGGGGAATATTTCCACGCCCAGATGGACCGCGTGAAATCCGCCAACGGGGGCCTTCCCTACTCCTTCTCCGAGGTCAACCCCGACTCCATCCGCTACAGGGACAACTGGCGCTACAACTCTGTCGCCGCCACCGCCTGGTTTTACTTTGCCAAAAACAGGGTGAATCCGTTCACCATTGAGGGCATCACAGATGTTCAGCCGGCAACTTGGGGCCAAGTCAAGGATGCCTATAGACGGTAAATCAGCCTCTTTCTTTTTGTCCATGAACGTCCACCCCAGAACCACCTGCTGCCTCCGCCAGGATTACCTTTTTAAACCCCCATTTTCTCCAATATCAACAACCCCGGGCTGAAGCCCGGAGTATGTTGGACGCAAAAAAGCAAGCGCCTCTTCAGCCCGGGTTGTGATGCAGAGAACCCAAGGTTCTCGCACGCCAACGCGGCCAAGCCGCGTTGAGCGGTCCAAAACAGCATAACCCCCATCCCCGCGCTGAAGGCTCAGAAACCCCGCAGGGTTTCTGGCCTGCTCAGCACCGATGGTGCTGGCATGCGAACACGCCAAGGGCGTGTTCAGCATCTCAGAGATTGGAAATCTCTGGCGCCCAGCGGCATTAGCCGCTGAGGCTCCAAACACCCGTGGTGTTTGCGGGCACGGGGTATGCTTTTTTGCGAATCCCCAAGATCTCTGAGTATCCGGGCGCTGGCCGACTCCAAGCCCGGTTAAGATTGACTGCGCCGTGTCGCCTCAACGATCACGATCGTATTATGCGAGTTGTCCTTCCAATTCACCGGGTGGGGGGTGCGGAGGGGAGCGAGGAGGGAGGCGCGACCTTTGACGAAGTACGAGGCCGATGAGAGGTCATAGCCCTGTCTTGTGAGCAGTCCCTCTATTTCGTCCGCTCGACCGGTGTGGGAGAGGACCGCCCAGACGCGGGGGCCGCGGACATTCGAAAGCTCCTCGACGGACGCAACGCCCACGACGCCCCTCCCCCCGGCGCACTCGGCAAACGCCGGCTGGGCGAAGCAGTCGGGGTGCGCGTAGTAGAGGAAGGGCAGCAATTCCCAGGGCTTGAAGACATAGACCGGCTCACCTGGCTGGGCGCGCGCCCCAAGGTCCGAGACGGCGCGGTCCCAGGGATCGCGTGTGAAGTCGGATTGCTGCATCGCAATAGTGAAGACGCCCAGACCCACGACGGCGGCAACGGCCAATATCCTGAATGCGCCGCGCAGCAGTTCCGCCCCCCTTCCCGCCAGCAAGAGCAGGGGAAAGGAAGAAAACAGCAGATAACGGGGCACAAAGAGGGGCTGGATAAGGAGAGAGAACGCAAAGGCCGAGAGCGCCGGAAGAAGCAGCCACATGAGCAGGAGACGGGCAGTGGCCGGGCCAAGACGGCGCACGCCAAAGGCTGCCAGGGCGAACAGGAGCAGCGCGAGCACCACGCCGAACACGGACCGATAGTCGCCCGCCGCAAAGATCACGAGCAGCTTGACGAGTTTCAGGGGGTTCGGCTCCAGGATCCAGTCATAGGTCGGGTCGGCCAGGAGGCCGGGCAGGCTGAGCAGCCAGGGGGCAAATGCGGCCACGATGGCCGCCTGATGGGCGAGCCATGGCTTCCACGGCTTGCGCCGCCACAGGTAGTCTCCCGTCTGGCAGAGCAGAACGAGGAACCCGAAGATATGGCTGTACACCAGGAGGACTCCGCTCCCGATGTAATACGCCCTCGAGCGCCAATCCGGCCGGTCCAGCAGCCGGAGATAGGCGTGCATGGAGACCAGTACCAACAGATAGAACAGCGCATATGTCCGCGCCTCCTGCGCGTAGTGGATGTGGCCGGCGGATAGGGCCGCAAACAGCGCCGCGACCAGGGCTGCACGCCCGCCGACGAGCCGGCGACCGACGATGAAGGTCATAGCCACCGCTGCCGTGCTTGCCAGGATTGAGGGGAACCTGGCCGCGAGCGGGGAGGTTCCCGCCGCCTTCATCCAAAGATGCAGGAGTACGGCGTGGAGGGGCGGGATGTTGTCCTCCAACCCCGATGCGTGAAGGAACGACTGCTGGCTGTGGTGGATGGTGAACGCCTCGTCGTACCAGATGCTTTGCGCTCCGATTCCCCAGAGCCGGAGGACGAAGGCGGCCGCCAGCAAGGCCCACAAGAGTGGTCGCATGGCTGAAGAGTCCCGCGACCTTTTAAAAAGGCTTAGATTGTGTTGGCTCCGTTGAAGCCAGTCCTCGCCTCTGAAACCAGCAATGGACAATTTCAACGCAGCCTCTTTGAGCCCAAACTTTATATGGGAGACGCTGCAGTGATTGAAAGTGGAGTACGCTGACCCGAAGGCCCGGCAGGTCTATGCCATCGCGATGAGTTCACTTCGAGACCTGGCAACCGTCCCCTGCGCGGACACATTCGTCTGGAAATCGA
>CAYUKJ010000049.1:0-6348 GCA_964445245.1 uncultured Methanosarcinales archaeon
CCCCCCGCAGGAGAAGGGCATGTCAGTAAAAATAGTTCAGCCGATGATCCACGTCCCACGCGTCCTTATTGCAAAATTGCTATTAGAACACTTCCTTGAAAAACGTCTCCAGGCTGTCAGACCGATCGTACTTGGACAAGATGGCCAGGATATGGGCGGCAAGGAGGCGGACATCGTCGTGGTAGAGCGTGATGAGCTTCGAGAAGAGGACGACATAGAAGAAGGAGATGGGCGTCCCGACCAAAAGCGACACGCCCAGGATCGGCTTGGTCAGGGCCTCGACCCACGGGTCTTTGATGACGCTGACGGCAAAGGCCGACGCCACGGACGCGTAGAGCAGCACGGAGAAGAACGTGCGGCTTGCGGCCAGGACGCGGATCCGGAAGATGCGGGTCTGGATGAGGCCGAGCAGATGCTCCACCTTGCCGGCATCCACAGGGGAGGTGACGGCCACTTGGCGCTTCAAGGTTTGGAGGTAGTGGACCGTCCGGCTCAAGTTGTTGAGCTTCCAGGCCTTGACGGACCAGCGCAGGCCCCGCGCCAGCCGATGAGCGGGATGCAGCTTTTTGGTCTCGTCGACCCCTTCCGCCTTCGCCAAGTCTTCCATCGCCTGCCGACGGGCCGACAGAATTTAAAAATGTTTTCCCGGAGGAGCCTAGAAAACCATTTAAACGCACCGCGGCGCAAGGCCGCCGTGACGCACTGATGGGCGGGGCACTCCTTCACATCGCGGTGGGCCTGGCCAGCGCACTGGCCGTCCACCTCTTCAAGGCCCGCCGCGAATTCGCCCTCGCGGTTTTTTTGGGGAATCTGGCCCCCGACGCCCTGAAATTCGGCCTTTCCGCGCTCGTCCAAGGCGTCTGGGCGATCTCGCACATCCGGCGCGACGCCTTTTACAGGGCCGTCGCCGGCGTCACCGACACAGGCAGTTACTGGGTCATGGCCGGCGTCTTTGCGGCGGCCCTCGGCTACTTCCTATACGACCACCACGTCCTCAGGAAAAAGACTGTGAGGGAGTACGAGGAGCTCTACGGGTTCCTCTTTCTCGGGATTCTTGTCCACCTCGTCATCGACGCCCTTGTCCAAGAAACTGGTGTGTGGGTCTAGCGCCGCTTCTTGCGGGGGGGCGGCTCCACCGCTGCGCGAAGGCGCGCCAGGGCCTCCTCCGTGTAGTTCTCCGCAAGCGCAAGGGCACGGGACCGGTACTTCTTGTGGACGGCCAACAGGCGCCGCTCCAGCTGCGTGGCCTCCTTTCGGGCGGCCTTGAGGGCCTGCGATGCGGCGCGCCGGGCGGCTGGCTTGGACAGGCGTGTCTCCTTCGCCAGGCGGCGCACCTCCCGGTTCAGGATGTCCGCGGCCAGGACCCCGAGGCCCACGCCCACCAGGACAGCTTTCTGCATGCGGGGTTTCACGCGGCTCACCTGGACGCCGACCGAAGCGCCCTCCTTTATATGACTTGTGCTCACCCCACGCAAATATTTAAGAAACCGCGTCAGCAGACAAGGCCTGATGGTCGCTGTCCCCTCGCCCCCGCCCTCCAGTCTCTCGCACCTTTTCCTCATGGCCTGGGCAGGACGGCACCGTCCGGCGAAAACCCGGATGGCGAAGCCGCGCCGGATTCGGCGCGCCCGCCGGATGTCCACGCCGCAAGTGTTTGCCTTAGTGTTCTTCATCGGCCTCCTTGTCGGTTTGGCGGCGGTGACGTGGCGTCTGCGCGACCTGCGCTCTGAAAACGAGATTTTGCGCCGGATGGAGCTGGAGGCCCGCGCCCAAAGCGCGCTGGCCGTCGCGCAGCTCAACTGCGCCGCCCCCTGCGTCGTCGCCACCGAGTCCGACTGCAGCGACGAGGCTGTCGCCGACTACTGCCTCGCCACGGTCCGGGGCGGCCTTGACCTGAACGTGGACGGGGACCGCGCCGATTTCGTGGAGCCCCTGCGGGCACGGCTCGTTGGCGGCCTCAAACTGGAGCAGGGCGTCTGCGAGGACATGGTCTACTGCCGCGAGATCCGCCTCTGCGCCTGCAAGGTGACGCTGGAGCGTTGCGTCGACGCACTCTGCCGCCGCTTCAGGGCCACCAGCTTCCCCTCCGACGCCGCTGACCAGGTCCGCACCGCCCTTCCTTTCGGGCGCTGCCTTAACGAAAGCGAGCACCGCGCCAAGCTGGCCCGCAACCTGACCTGGGACGCATCCCTCGAGACGCGCCTTGCCCGCTCCTGCGCATAATAGCGAATCTCGTTAATTATGAAACAATTCCGAGATTCGCTTGAATGAACAACCTCGGCTTAAAGGCCGAGGTTGGTTACAAAGTCAGGAACTGACTTTGAACCTCAGAACGCACTGCGTTCTGTAGGCATCCGCAACGCCGGAGGCGTTGGGATGCCCAGAAACCCAATAGGGTTTCTGGCATGCGAGCAGCTTTGCTGCTCTGCATGCGAAAAACTTCGTTTTTCCGCATCCCAGAAAAAGAAAGTTACAAAGTCCGAAGGACTTTGAACCAGAGGAAACCTTCGGTTTCCGTGGCCCAAAGACACCGTCTTTGTGGCCTCAGAAGGCGAGGCCTTCTGTAGGGATGAACCTTACCTCAGTCTCAAGACCGAAGTATTCTTTTTCTGTGGATAGCAAATCGCGTTCATTAAGTTCCAATATATTACTGCGATTTGCTATAACCCGGCCGAGGGCGCCGGGAATCCGGGTCTCACCATCCAGAAACCGCTCCTGACCCGCCAGTGGAGGCTTCAATTCCCATCACCCTCAACGAAAGGTTCTTAAATCCCCCTGCTTTTAGACCGCCCGAGGTGCCTGGAGTGAACCGCATATTGCTTGCATTGGGCCTGGGGCTAGTGATCACTCTGCCTGGGGCCTTGGCGACAGTTGTGTGCGAAGAGAGCGACGCCGGGGACGACCCCTATCACTACGGCGTGACCGTGACGGCAGCCGCCCTCTATACTGACACCTGCGACGACCTTCACACGCTCACCGAGTGGTACTGCCTCGACGGCTCGGCCGTCCAAGTCATCCACCCCTGCCCCGTCGAATGCCAAACCGTCGACTTCTTCTACCAGGAATCGCCGTGGCGGGCCGGGCAATGCCTCCACGGCTGCGGCGACGGCATCATGGACGGCCAGGAAGAATGCGACGACGGAAACCTCGACGACGGGGACGGCTGCAGCACGCGCTGCGTCCTCGAGGCGGACGGGCGCGCCGTCCCGGAATTCTCAAGCGCGGCTGTCATCCTCACTGTCGCGGCCGCCATGGGCCTCATCCTCGTGCGGAAAAAGCCGTAAGCGAGAGCCCTTCGCCATGCCTCCGGGTCCGTTTCCATGAGCCGGCAAAAGCGCCCCAAACGCCTCCCCGCCCTCGCCCCGGAGGACATCCGGTTCGGGACGCCGCCTGAAGTCGCGGCGTGGCGCGCCAAGCGTCTGGCGTGCGACACCCTGATTGAGATCGGTTGCGGCGCGGGCTTCCAGACGCGCATGTTTGCCGCCACCTGCGGCCGGGTCTACGCCATCGACACAGACGCAGCCGCTGTCGCGCGCGCAAAGCAGCTGTGCCATGCGTTCCCGCACATCACCTTCCTGGCCGGCGACGCGCTCTCAGAAGCCATCGTGTCACGGATTTGCGCCCAGGGCCTGACGCGCCTCTTCTGCGACCCCAGCCGGCCCGCGGTCTCTGCGCGGCGCACGCTTGCCGAGCTTTCCCCGGACCCGCGACGCCTGGCCGAGCGGTACGCGCCGCTGACACGCGAACTGGCCATTGAGCTTCCGCCCTTTCTCTCCGAGATGCCCTGGCCCGGCGAGCGCGAGTACCTCTCGCTGCGCCACACGCTCAACCGCCTCACCCTCTACTCGGCGCCCCTTGCGCGGGCGCAGCGGGCTGCCGTCCTGCTGCCCGATGAGCAGCGCCTCGAGTCGTCGGAGGCGGAGCGGCTGCCCTCGGCGGCCATGGCGCGCCCTAAATATCTCTTGGTGCCTGACCCCGCGATCGTGGCCGCGCAGCTGGTCGGAGCCGCCGCCAAGGGGGTGCGCGCCCGGACTGTGGCCTGCGGCAATCGGCCCGTGCTCCTGGCGGCCCGCTCGCCCCGCTCGCCCTTTTTTGCCGCCTACCGCGTCCTGGAGAAGGCCTCTGCATCCTCGCTGGCAAGGATTCTGTCGCGCACCCCTGCCAAGGTCCACGGCCTGCCCGCTGCGCCAGTTAGCCGGGGCAGGGCGCTGCGGGACATCTTTGCCACGGCCGAAGGCCTGTTTGTGACGATGAGGGAAACTATATAAGGACAGAAATACCCACTGCACCATGCACGAAACCGTCATCTCCCGCAAGATAATCGAGGACGCAAAACTGTACGGCCAGGTGAAGGCCATCTGGGTGGCCGTCGGGGAGCTTGCGCACATCCCCGCGCATGAACTGGCCCCGACGCTGCGCGAGATGGCCGCGCCCTGGCGCGTGGAGATTGCCGAGACCCCAGCCAAAGTCAAGTGTCCCTGCGGCTTTGAGGGGCACCCGCGCATCCTCGAGCGCGGCCACGACATGTGCGTCTATGTCTGCCCGACCTGCGAGCGCGTCCCGGCCGTCGTCGAGGGCGACCAGATAAAGATCACGCGCGTCGAGGTGCGCTGATGTGCCTGGCCATCCCCGGCAGGATCGTCAAGATCGAGGGCGAGACGGCGACGGTGGACTACGGCGCCGAGCAGCGCCAGGCCCGCCTGGTCGAGCCGGAGTTTCATGTCGGCGACTACGTGATCGTGCAGGCCAAGATCGTCATCACCAAAGTCCCCGCGCCGGAGGCCGAGGCATGGCTCGAGCAGGTCAAGCAGCTCTAAGGGAAGGCTCGCGCTCGCCTCACGCATCCGCGGAGCCTCTCGAGCGCTATTTTCTCCGCTACGCCTACCCCTGCACGTTCGTGAAAGTCACGCGGGGCGCCATGACGGAGGCCGAACAGCAGGAGCTCGAAGACGCGGCGCTTGGCAAGCGGCCCGTGACGCGGAGGCGCCTTGAGGAGATCTACGAGTACGCGTTACGGCGCATCAAGGAAGTCGCCGCCGAGATGGGGAAGAAGGACTGTTGGGACCGGGCCGCTATCAGGGAGTATTATCAGAACCGGCACAGCGCGCTCATCGACGCACGCGTGGACTCCTGGGAAAAGATGCCGGACACTCTGCGGGACCTCTGCAAGATCCGCAAGGCCAAGATCGCATCGGTCATGCAGGACGTCTATATCGTCACATATTCTGAGCAGGGACGGACCCACACGCGCACCGTCGTATCGCGCTTAGTGCCAGACGCACAGGCCGGCGACGAGGTCTGGATTCACTACGGCTGGGCGTGCGAGAAGGCCTAAGACGACGTTTTTTTTTTCAGGCGCGTTATGCGGTTTGAGGTGTTGGAGACTGGATACGGGCCAATTTTATGGCCAGGGCGAGACCGAACAGAATCGCGATCATCCCTAATCCCTGCGTGAGGACTAATGGCGTCCCGTTCGCCAACTGCAGGAGCGTCGTAATCGGTGACCCCAAAAGCAAAATGCAGGTCGCCACGGTGACTGGCACCTGCTTGAGGCCGACATACCACGTCAGGACATAACCCAGGAGCAGGGCTGCGGTGAAGAGGACCCAGCCCCATTGCGCCCCGCTCATGGTGACGAGGAGGGGGGCCTTGCCGCGCGCCAAGAGGAACAGGAAGATGAAGACGGCCCCAAAGCCCATCCTGCCTAAAGCCACGACGCTGCCGGAGAGGTCCCTGAGGGCGTGTTTGGAGAGGGTGTTTTCTGCCGCCCACAGCACAGTCGCCCCCAGGATGAGGGCTTCGCCGGCCCCAAACGAGAAGTCGGCAAGCTTGGCCAGGAGGAAATTCCCGGCTAGGAGCAGCAGGGCCGAGGCCGCGAACCACTTCGGCAGCTTCTCCTTCAGGAACAGGCCGGCAAAGATGGCCACGTACAGGAACATCGTCTTGTGCAGAAATCCCGCGGCGGCCGCGTTCGACAATTGCAGCCCGCGAAAATAGAGCAGGAAGGGAATGCTGCCGCCCACGAGGCCGATGAGGGCGAGCAGGCCCCACTGCCGGGTGGATAGGCGCGCCAATTCCCTGCGCTTGGCGGTGCCCACTATTAGGGCAGCCAGAGCCAAGGCCACGACAATGTTTTTCGAAAACGTAAAGACGCTGCTGTCAAAGCCCTTGACGGCAAACTTGTTGAGAAAAATGGAGACGCCAGAGATGAGCGCCGTCGCCAGGACCAGCCACAACCCCTTGTTCATGCGATGGCCCGGCAAGAAAGTGTTTATAACGATTTCGATTTGGGCATCTTCCTGCGGACCGCGCCTGGCAGCCCGGAACGGATTGCGCTGACGATCTGTG
>CAYUKJ010000049.1:6358-7441 GCA_964445245.1 uncultured Methanosarcinales archaeon
CCCCGCGCCCGACCTGAAGGGATTTCTTGTACACCGCCCGCACGGCGTCTTCCCCATGGGAGTTCCGTCTTCGCCTGTCCCGCTTAATGCAGGTTCTCAATGGCGCGGCCAATGTGAAAACGAAATAAGGACAATGAAGCCGCCCAATCAAGTCACGGATCTGGGACGCCCAGTAGAAGTTGCCATCGAAGACGACAATGCCTCCGCGCTCAAGGGCCTTGGCCGCCACCGGAACTGACGATTCATTGGCTTTCCGAAAGCTCCTTTGCGAGACATAACCGCGTTCAGTGTCCTTGGTCAGATGGTGCTTGTCCAGCATCCTATCCATTGAGATGTATTTGGCTTTCAAAGCCCTGGCTAGGGATTTCGCGACCGTGGACTTTCCGCTGGCCATCGGGCCGCGGATGATGACATAGTAACTCATGCGTTCCGCATCAAGGCCAAGCTTTATATGGTTTGCCGCCATCGAAAGGAAAATCCCGCAACCTTAATAAACGCGGACGCTGGTGGGATTTCATGCGCGTGCTTGCCTTCGGGCACCCGGATCTTGAGGAGGACAATCTGGCGCTCAAGCTGGCGTCGACCTTGCGTGTTCCAGGATTCACGTTTGAGGTCTGCCGGTCCCCGGAATCCCTCTCGGAGATCGGCGAGCCGTTCATCATTCTAGATGTGGGAGCGGGAATCCAGGAGCCGCGTTTCATCGACGACCTCTCGAAGATCCGCGCCCCCAAGATGGTCAGCCTCCATGATTTTGACCTCGGGTATTTCCTGAAATTGCACGAGAAATTGGGCGACCTGCCCGAATTGAAGGTTTTGGCGATCCCGCAGCGGGGCAACATCTATGAGATCCGCAGGAAAGTGGAAGCGCTGCTTCTACAGCCAAAAAATAAAATTTTTTGCAAGAATTTATTTTGTGATAAATAATGGTTTTACTCCCACTTCACATCTAGGAAATGCGACGAGCACGAGAAGCACGGGTCGTAGCTCCGTATGAGCTTCTCGACGGCCAACACGATCTCCTCGCGCGGAATGTGCAGGAGGCGAGGCACCAATAGCTCAATGTCCTCGTTGATCGACCGCAGG
>CAYUKJ010000050.1:0-3609 GCA_964445245.1 uncultured Methanosarcinales archaeon
CCGGGTCCTCGATGGCGCAGGAGGCGTTTCTGCTGCGCGCCGTCACCGCAAAGCCGGGAGGCGCCTCGCGGACCTCGTCGCCGTGGCTCATCCACACATTCAGCTGCCTGGGGAGGCCGGCAAAGAGGGGGCTTTCGCGGCAGATCTCGATGGAGGCGGGCCCGTATTCTCTGCGCGCAGAGGGCGCGACTTTGCCGCCCAAGACGTGCGCTTGGAGCTGCAGACCGTAGCAGATGCCGAGCACCGGCACGCCGAGGGCGAAGAGGCGGGGGTCGCAGCGGGGCGCGTCGTCCGCATACACCGACTGCGGGCCGCCAGAAAGGATGAGCCCGACAGGGGCGCGCGAAGCGATCTCCTCCGCTGGCGCCCCATGCGGAATGATTTCGCAGTAGACGGCCAGCTCGCGGACCCGCCGCGCGATCAGCTGCGTGTATTGGCTGCCAAAGTCGAGGATCAGGATGCGCTGGTGCGCCATGGAGGGATGAGCACAAGGGATTATTTATAATAGAGCGCATTAATCTTTAATTACTTCAAGCGCTCTATTATATCCAGAAAACCTAACAATTCGCATTAAAACCTTAGGTTTTCTGTTATAACTCTTGTGAGCGCCAGGACTTGCCAGGCCTGCTTGCCGCCCCAGACGGTGTGCTGGTCCGAGACGGCAAAGCCACGCGCCGATGCCGCAGCAAGGAGAGGAGCCGGGTCGGGGACGAGGAGGACGATGCGGCCGGCGGGCTTGAGGATGAAGTCGGCCTGGTAGAAGAATTCGGCGTAGAACTTGTCCAGCTTTTTCTTGTCAAAATTCCTTCCTGGCAGCGGCGGCTGCGTGACGATGGCGTCCACCGAACCCTTGTCGTATTTCGTGTCGAGCCACTCAAGGTCAAGGCGCGAGGCTGACACGTTGTCGAGGCCGGCGATCTTGAGGTTCTTTTTCGTGGCGCTCACGTGGCGCAGGTCCTTGTCGGCGCCAAGGAGGGTGCCGGAGGCGGGCGGCTCCAGGTCGAGCGCGCCGAGGAGGGCCTTTCCGTCAAAGCCCCAGTCGAGGCGCAGGAAGGGGAAGTCCTTGGTGTAATAGCGGGGCGAGCGGCGCGCGAGGTGGAGGCCTGCCTCGATGAGGACGGTGCCGCTCCCGCAGCACGGGTCCAACACGGTGGCGCCCTCGAGGGGGACCTGCCGCGCAAGATGGTAGGCCAAGGGCCCCTTGAGGGTCGTTGGAATGTTAAAGACCTTGTAGGGCCGCTTGCCTAAGTCGCCGCCGGCAAAGTCGACGAGGAGGCAGACTGCGTCGTCGACGAGGACTGCGAGAACGACGAGGTCGGAGTGCAGATTGACCGGCGGTGCGCGGCCCTGGCGGCGCGCCACCGTTTCGAGGAGGATGGCCCCCACTTCGCGCTCGGCGTCCAGGCTGGAGTAGGGGTGCTCGCCGGCGCGCTCGGCTCGGACGTGGACGGCGACTCCGGGAAACCAAGGCTCTAGTGCAGTGTCTTCCAGGATGGTCCGCGCCGCGGCAAGGAGGCCGTCAAGGGTTGCGGCGCCGGAGCCCATGCCCAGGAGGGCCCCGACGTGCAGGGCGCTTTGGGACCGGTAGGCCAGCCTCGCGACCTGGGCCCAGGCCGTGACGGGAAAGGTGAGGACGCGCGGGTGGCGCGCGGCCTCCACGCCCAGCAGTTCGCGGAGCTCGAGGGCGCCCGTCCCCTCAATGCCAGCCTCCGTGAAAAGAGCGCCTTCTCGGCGGGGCGGAGTCGCCATGTTACGTCGCAGTCGCCGAGGTCTTGTGGACGCGCAGCCCCAGCTTGGCCAAGAGCCGGCTCCAGGCGCCAGGCGAAAGGCCGTAGTCGAACTTTTCTCCCAAGAGCTTGGTCGCCAGCAAAAAATATTCCTGGCTGGCTGGGCTGGAAGGATGCGTGTAGAGGACGGGGTACTTGAGGCGTATGGAGGCGCGGACATTGTTGTCGAAGGGCACGGCCGCTATGATGGGCAGCTCCAAAATAGTTTCGATCTCGCGCGGCCCAAGCTCCAAATCGTCCCCCACGACTTTGGTGAGGACGACGCCGGCCAGCGTCTTGCCCAGGTCGCGGGCGACCCGGATAGTCTTGAGGGCGCCGCTGACCGCCGGCAGTTCGGGGTTGGTGACGATGATGACCTCGTCGGCGCAGCGGAGGCTGGCCATGCCTTCTTTGCCCAGGCCTGCCCCCGAGTCGATGAGGAGGATGTCGCAGAGGCCTTCCAGCTGCGCCAGCGCCGCGGGGAGGCGTCCCAAGTCGAGGTCGTCAAGCTCCGCGACGGCCAGCGACGCCGGCACGACCCGGAGGCCGGCCTTGTGGCGGTAGACGGCCTCGGTGATGGGCGCGGTGCCGCGCAGGACGTCGTGGAGCGTCTTGGGCAGGCGCGGGGCGCCCAGGTGGATGTTGAGGTTGGGCGTCGTGAGGTTGGCGTCCACGACGATGACGTCCTTGCCCAGGCGCCCGAGGGCAAGCGCCAAGTTGATGGCCGTCGTCGTCTTGCCTACGCCGCCCTTGCCGCTGGTGATCGTGATGGCCTTGGTCATGGGCTCGCGGCAAGGCGCTCCACGAAGGCGAAGAACTCGCGCTGGAGGCGGTAGTAGTTCGTGATCGTGTCGATGTCGACGAGCTCCTCCTTGCCGTGGAGGTAGGTGATGAGGGTGACGTGGCGCCGGTACTCGTTCACTTTCTGGTGGCTGGCCTTCTTGATGTCGCGCAGCAGGCCGTAGAGGGCTATGTTGTCCGAGACGATGGGGTCCTCGAAGAGCGACTTGACCAAGACGCTGCGCTCGCGGGGCGTCTCGGGGACCTCGGCGACGAGGTTTTTGGCAAGCGCGTGCTTGAGGAGAGCGTCGATGAGGTGGTCGTAGGCGTCGATCATCCGGTTGATGATGTTGACGAGGACGTCGACGGTCCGGGTGTACTTGAGGCTCACGTAGATCTGGTGGTCGACGCGCTTGAGCTCTTCGCCGGCGTCATGGAGCGACGACATCATGGCGGCTCATCACCTCGTCGAGGACGCGCTGGAACGCTTTGGCTTTGGCGACGTGCGCCTTGAGGTCGCGCTCGGAGAGGGTCTTGACGCTGTAGTGGTCCGAGCACATGACGTACTGGTTGTGGCGCGCGAACTCGACGGGGGCCCGCTTGTGGCTCTGATAGAGCTCCCGGACCGTGCTGACCAGCTGCACGTATTCGGGGGGGACCTCAAGGCGGCGAGCGAGCTGAGTCGAGAAGATCTGCAGGCGCATGTCAAAGGTGTCATGGAAGGGGGGGATGCGCCTCCAGAGGCGCTCGTAGTGGACCAGTGCCGCAACCGACAAGTCGAGTGCGGCGTGGAGGTTTTCCAGGACGGCAAGCAGCAGCTTGGGATCCTTGAGGAGGGGATAGGTCGTCCCCAGCATGTGGTCGGCGCTGCGCAGCTTGCGGAGGGCTGCCTCCCGGCACTCCTGGAACCTTTCCATTAAAAATCGTTACTGGCGGAGCTAATATAAAGGTTTCGAGGAGAATTCGCGGCCCGGGCGGGCCCAGACTCCTATTTCGCGGAGGTCTGCAGGTCGAGGATGGCCCGGGCCAAGTCGCCGCCGGCCGCCTCCAGGGCGGCGTGTGC
>CAYUKJ010000050.1:3619-7350 GCA_964445245.1 uncultured Methanosarcinales archaeon
GGCGACGTCGTCCTCGGAGACAGGAGAGGCCTCGGCCGCGCGGGGCTGCTCGCGTGCGCGCCCGACAATCTGCCAGGTCTCCTGGCCCATCATGTGGACCTTGGCGACTTCGGGGTGCTCGATGACGATGTCCTTGTCCGCGCACCGGATGAGGACGGACTCGGCCGCGACGTCCTCCTGCCGGATCCCCATCTGGCGCATCATCTGCCGCATCTTCTGGGGGTTGAGGCCGTTCATCCGAAGGGGTTGAGGAAATAGAGCAGGACCTCGATGAGGATGACGAGTATGGCGAAGAAGATGACGTGGGTGGGCGCAAACTCCACCTTGGACTTGTAGTCCTCGAAATAGCGCGTGATGCCGGCCCCGCTGGAGGGCATCATGATCTTGTCGCGGGCCATGACGAGTCAGAATAAAGGAGGGTATTTAAAGGTTGCGGGGCTTAAGCGTGAGAAGGGGTTGCGGGAAGGATGTGTCTGAGTATTTGTGGCAGGCGAGTAATGCCTTCCTCCGCAGTGAAATGCCCCTTGCCCTTGAGCAGCACCGCCGTCGCGCCCAGCCGTGACGCGAACAGTTGTGCGTTCGATGCAGGCACGTAAGGATCATTGTCCGAGTAGATGTATACAAACTCGCGAGTGTGCGCCTTGACTTTCTTGTAGTTGATTGGCGTCTCCACCCACGGTTTCGCGATTCTCTCGTCTTCCGCGCTCTCCAGGTTCTGCAGCGAAAACCAGCCGGCGACAAAGACCGCGCCCTTCACGGCGATGGCGGCCGGCAGGCGCTCAAGGTAGCGCAGGATGGTTTGGCAGCCGATGCTGTGCCCGACCAGGATTGTGTCGGCATCCGGATGAATCACGCGCTGAAGGTGCCCCACCCACTCCTCGATGCGGGGCGCGTGTGGATGCGGCATGGTGGGAATTTGCACCGAAAGGCCGTGCCGGCGCAGCTCCGTCTTGAGCCACGGATACCAGTCGCTCGTTGGGGAGGCGTCCCAGCCGTGGACGAGCACAACATTCGCAGTCATGCTGAGCGCATACAGAGTCCGGGATTTAAACGTTTAGAAAAAAATCCCCCGAAGGGGGTAGGGCAGGGGTAAGCCGTCTTCTGTCGGGCCCCAAAGGCAGTCGTAGTGGCTGCCTCGATGGCCCGTCCCGACATTCAACTCAGCGTCGCGAAGGACTTGCACCGGCCAGGGCTCGCCGTTTCATCCGCTCCCGTCCCCGACGCCAAGAACGCTTGGCTCACGCCCAGCGTTCTTGTGCCTCGGAAACCGCCAAAGCGGTTTCCTCAGCGTCGGAACCTTGCCTCAGCCTTAGTTGCCTAAGACCTTCGATTCGTCATCCCGTAACTGGGGCGGGTGGTCTCGTGTCTGTGCGGTTGCCGCCGCTTTCACGGCCTGGGATTTCCCCAGTGGCCACTTCCTCCAAGGGAGGGGTGGACGGACTTTCCTCAGCGCAGCACAAGCGCCCTCCTGTGACAGAAGGCGTCCTGATGGGCTGCACCGGCAGTCGGGGCCTGCCCTACACGCCCGATAAGTCGTCAGCGATTTAAATACCTATCGGAGGAATTCCATGCAGCAAGTCGCTTAGAGCCACAGCATCGCGAGGCTGGCTAGGCTGCTCATGATGAAGGCGGCCTCCAGGTGCGGCGCGGCCAACCACGCCACCCCCAGTAAGGCGGCGCGTCCGACGAAGAACGGAATCTCGCGCGCAACGACGAAGGTGTCGATGTCCTGGCGCCGGGCCAAGTCGTAGGAGAGCGTGGCGAACGGGATGGCGACCAGGACGACGAAGAAGCCCGCCAAGGCGGTCAGCAGGTAGATTGCCCCCGCTCCAGAGACGAGGAGCCGCGCAAGCCAGGTGAGGCCAAGCAGGAGGGCCCCCCACTTCAAGAGGCCAAGGCGGCCCGCGCGGTCGGTCCGCGCCCCGACCAGGAGTGCGAACAGCGCGGTGCCCAGGCCCGCGAGGCTGCCGACGACCCCGACGGCAAACACGCTGGCCAGCGCCAAAAAGACGAAGAGGGGCCACAGCGTACGTTCTGTCATCATGCCGACCTCGGCAAGGGCGGCCACCACCGAAAATTTTGGGTGGAGCGCAAGCCAGCGCCCTGAGGCCGCACCGCCGACGGGGGCGGGAGGTTTCACCGTCGGCGCAAACAAGAGCGGAATGAGGGCCAGGGGCAGGAGAAGGATGGCGACCAAAAAAAGCGCGCCAAACCCGAACCAGACGGTGATGAGGCCGCCCGCGAAGGGAGCGACCAGCCTGGCCAGCTGCGGCCCCGCGGAGAGCCGACCCACCTGGGTGCCGACGCGGCCCTCGGCGGCGGCCCGCGCGAAGAGGCAGTGCAGCGGAATCCAGTAGAGGGCCACCTGCAGCCCGTCGAGGGCCGCAATCACCGGAAGCGGGATGGGGTGGTTCGCAAGGGCGCGGATCAGGGCCAGCGTCAAGCCCGCGATCGGGACGCGCACCAGCATTGTGCGCGCAAACCCGAGCCGCGCCGCCAGCCAGACGGCCAGATACGTCCCGGCAAGGACGGCCGCGTGCTTGAGGAGCAGGAACGCAAAGACCGCGCGCAGCGAATAGCCCAGCTGGAGGAAGTAGACGGGCACAAAGACCCCGACGAGCGCAAGGACGAAGCCCTCGATCGCGTTCGTCAGGTAGAGTGCCATGCGCTGCCGCTGCGGCAATGGCATGGCTGGCCACTCGAACATGGGGGCCAGTGCCCCAGATGGGTTTTTATAGGTTTAGCCCCGGAGGGCTTTGTTGAAAATCTCGCTCCGCTCGTCCTGACCGGGCCTGCTCGCCTCCACTCATTGATCGGCAGGCCGCCTTTCCCCGACGGGGTCGACCCCCTTGGCGGCGTCTCGGTGTCTCCGCAGAGGCTCGCCCTTAAGGCCGGTCAGGCACATTTTCAACAAAGCCGCCCCGGAGGATGGTCACGTCAATCTTGCGGGTCTTGGGGCCGTCCAATTCCACCAAGAAGATCCGCTGCCACGTCCCCAGCGCCAATCTGCCGCCCCGGATCGGCACCCACTCCGAAGGGCCCAAGATGGCGGCCTTCAGGTGCGCGTCGGCGTTGCCGTCGATGCGGTCGTGCCGGTAGCCGGCGCGAGGGGGCACCAGTTTCCTAAGCAGGTCAATCAAGTCTTCGGCAACGCCAGCATCCGCCCCTTCGTTGATCACGATTGCGGCAGTAGCGTGGGGCACGTAGATGTGCGCCGCGCCGGCCTGGACACCGCTTTGACGAACAGCCTCTTCGACCTTGCCGGTGATGTCCACGCACTCTTCGCGGCGGCCCGTGCGGATGGAGAACATTTGTCCGCTCACGCGCCCCCGTTCTTATGCCTTACTGCCTTGGGGTGGAGAACCTTCACGCGGATGGGCCAGCCTCAGGCTGGCGCTGCGCCGCCCAGTCGTCCCGGACCAGGCCGTACCGCAGTTCGTCCTGCCAGCGGCCGTCCTTGAACGTGCTGTGCCGGAGGCGGCCCTCAAAGGCAAAGCCGCACTTTTCGGTGACGCGGCGCGACGCGGCGTTCCCGGCAAAGAGGCGGGTCCAGATCTTGTGCAGGCGCAGCGCCTCAAAGCCGTAGCGGCACATGAGGGGCATGGCCTCGCTGGCAAAGCCCCGGCCTTGCTGCCGGCGGGCAATCCAGCACGCGAGCTCAGCGCTCCGGTCCCTCCAGTCCACATGCAGTAGGTGGACCATGCCGAGAAAGCGCGCGGTCTTGCGGTCGG
>CAYUKJ010000051.1:0-7338 GCA_964445245.1 uncultured Methanosarcinales archaeon
ACAGGCGGGCTGTCCCTGGGCGACGCGGCCCTCACCGCAAGCGCCCTCAACAGCAGCCTCAGCGCCCTTGACCTGACGCCGACGCAGACCGACGTCTCCGTCTGGGTCGAGGGCCCCGGCAGGGTCATCTCAGGCGTCGAGAACACCTTCCGGGTGCACATCCGCCGCTTCGGGATGCCCGCCGCCCGCATCACGGCCACCCTCGACGGCGAGGCCCTCTTCGACCAGGACACCGACAAAGAGGTCCTCGAGTTCAAGCGGTCCTTCGACGAGGGCTATCACCGCCTCGAGGCCCGCGCCGCCGGCGACGACCTCTTCCCCCAAAACAACGCCTTCTCCCACACAATCAAGGTCATCCCGCGCCCGAAAGTGCTGCTCCTCACCGAGCGCGAAACGCCGCTTCTGACCATCTTCAACGAGCTCTACGAGACGACGGCGGCGGCCAGCCTGCCCGCCAACGTCAGCGACTACTACGCCCTCGTCCTCAATGACATCCCGGCCGCCAAGCTCACTCCCGCCATCACCACCGTCAAGGACTACCTGACGGAGGGCAACGGGATGGTCGTCATCGGGGGCTTCAACAGCTTCGACCGCGGCAAGTACAAGGGGTCGCTCTTCGAGACCCTCCTGCCCGTCACGACGGGGACCGCCGAGAAGAAGCGCGGAGACTCGGACATCATGGTCCTCATCGACATCTCCGGCAGCACGTCCGGGTACCGGCGCGTCCTCGACCCCGACACCCTCCAGTGGATAGACGTCAAGGACGAGTACAGCCAGCTCGACATCATGAAGGCGTTTGCCGTCAACCTCCTCAAGGACCTCAACGTCGGCAAC
Organism: uncultured Methanosarcinales archaeon; assembly: GCA_964445245.1. Taxonomy (GTDB): domain Archaea; phylum Nanobdellota; class Nanobdellia; order Woesearchaeales; family JAHJEM01; genus CAYUKJ01. The sequence goes on from CAYUKJ010000051.1 coordinate 835, forward strand.
CAGGTCGGCGCCCTCGCGTTTGCCGAGCAGGTATACGCCATCGAGAGCATCCGGCCCCTCTACGAAGTCAAGACGGCCCTCATCGACAAGATCTCGCGCATCACGCCCCCCCAGCAAGTCGGCGCCACCGGGGGCATCCTGGGCGGAGCCTCGAACCTTGACCCCGCCATCCAGGAGGCCTTCACGCGCGTCTCCACCCAAAAGCGCAACCGCGTCGTCATCATCCTCAGCGACGGGAACGTCAACGCCCAGGCCGAGATCCTGGCGCGGGTGCGCGCCTACGCGACCGCAGGGGTCAAGTTCTACACGATCGGCGTCGCGCGAAACGACGCCTCCATCAACGAGCCCTTCCTCCAGGCCGTCGCCGAGGAGGGCTACGGCGTCTACTTGCGCGCCAAGCAGCTCAACAAGCTCAAGGTCCTCTTCGGCGACCCCGAGGACATCAAGCAGGGCGAGGCATTCTCTCTCTTCGTCATCAACAGCAACCACTTCATCGCGCGCGGCCTGGCCCCCACAGCCCAGCTCAACGGCTTCAACCAGGTCATCCCGCGCGGGATCGCCAGGTTGCTAGTCACCTCGACGGCCGGCGACCCGGCGCTGACGGTCTGGAACTTCGGGGGCCTCGGGCGCGTCGCGGCCCTCACGGTCTTCTCCGGGCCGACGCTTGGCGAGCTCCTGAACGCCGAGAACTCGATCCTGCTCTCGCGCACCGTCAACTGGGCCATCGGGGACCCCGAGCGCAAGCAGCCGTATGTCGTCACGATTGAGGACGGCCGCATCAACGAGCCCTTCACCATCCAAGTCACGTCCGACGAGTTCCCCGAGGCGGCCGACCACGAGTTCACGCGCACCGGCGAGCGCACGTACGAGTCGGAGGCGTTCTTCGTCGAGCAGCCGGGCTTCCACACCTTCGCCGAGGCCACCTTCGCCGCGAACACGCCCCTCGAGTACCAGGAGACCGGCCTCAACCCCGGCATGGTGTCCCTGGCCGGGAGCACCGGAGGAAAGATTTTTAAATCGTCTCAAGTTAATGAGATCGTCGAGCACGTCCAGAAGCTCTCCAGGCGGACGATCACCAAGCGGGTGTACCTCGTGTGGCCCCTCCTCGTCGTGGCCCTGGTGATTTTCCTCTTCGAAATCCTGCTGCGCAAGCTCCACGAGTTCGCCAAACATGGCCAACGGCAAACCTAACCCCATCCCCGCCCGGCCGGACCCGCGCGTGGCGCGCCCGGCCGCCCACACGGCCCCGCTTGGGCCCCCCGTCCTCAAGCGGCAGCTCAACCTCTTCTTGGCGCTGCTCATCATCATCATCATCGGCCTGGGCCTTGGCGCCTCCACGCTCATCCAGGAGCGCGTCGCCGCGATGAGCGGGAACCTCACGACGGTGCGCGACCAGTACTCCAACTGCACCGATGTCCTCGACACCTGCCAAGGCCGCCTCTCCGAGAAGGAGACCAAGCTCAACACGACGATCACCGACATCCAGCTCTACGACGCCCTCTACCAGGAGAAAACCGACACCCTCTCCGCCCGCGAGACCGAGCTGGCCAGCACCAAGGACACGCTTGCCGGGACCCAGCGGCAGCTCGCCCAGACCCAGACCGAGCTCAAGACCGTCAAGAGCCAGCTCACGGTCACGCAGAACGAGGTGGCAAACCTCAACAGCCAGGTCGTCGCCCTGGCCAAGCAGGTCGCCGACCTCAAGGACCAGGTCAATCTCTGGAAGGACAAGTACAACGACTGCCGGGACGAGTGCCAATGACGCCGATACGCCGCCTCTTCTTCGACCTCCGCTACGAGATCGTGAAGATCGTGGGGTTCTCGGCGTTTTTGGACGCCGCCATCCTGTACCTGGCCCTCGCCATCGTGCTCGCCCTCCTTTCTAGGCCCTGGTGGCTGGCGCTGGGCGGGGCCGCGGTCTTCTTCGTAGTGATCGTAAGCTTGCGGGCCCGCCGCCTCACGCTCACCGTCATCGAGCGCAAGAATCCCGCCGTCCACGAGATGCTGCGCACCGCCCGCGACAACATCAACGCCCAGACCATCATGGCACAGGCCCTCTTCGCCGACGTCGTCCGGCGCGCGAATACAATCCTGGTCGGCAACCTGGTGAGCTACCGGGACCTCCTGGGCAAAGTCGTCCTCATCGCCGGTCTCTCCGTCCTAATGGTGACGCTCTCAGCGGTGAACATAAAAATAAGCGGATTCCGAAACCCTTTTGAAGGGCTGGGAGGCTCCCCCCTTGTGCAAGAGGTCCCCCTGCTGCCCGTCCGGCTCGCCGACGCGATTTACGGCGACGCCCGCGTCGCGCCCTTGGGCGACGAACGGCTGGACCTCATGCTGTCGGCGGGCCTCTCGGAGCTGGACCCCACCAAGCTCATGGAGGAGCGCGAGCTCGCCCTCAACCCCAACGCCTATCCCGGCGAGGTCAAAGCCGTCGGGGCCGAGGCGTCCGGCGAGGAGATCCCCAAGGACTCGGAGCTGGCCGCCACCTACAACGAAAAGCTGCAGCAACTCGGGTGAAACGCCATGGTCAAGATCGAAGGAGTTCAGGACATCGAAAAGCTCAAGGACGTCTTCGACGCCCTCAAGGCAGAGATCGGCAAGATCATCGTCGGCCAGGACGAGGTCATCGAGCAGCTCCTCATCGCCATCCTCTGCGACGCAAACGCGCTCCTTGAGAGCTTCCCCGGCATGGGCAAGACCATGATGGTCCGCACCATCGCCAACGTCCTCGAGCTCGAGTTCTCCCGCATCCAGAGCACGCCGGACCTCATGCCAAGCGACATCACCGGCACCTACGTCATCGAGGAGGACCGGGGCCACAAGGTCTTCAAGTTCCAGAAAGGCCCGGTCTTTGCCAACATCGTCCTGGCCGACGAGATCAACCGCGCCACACCCAAGACCCAGGCCGCGCTCCTGGAAGCCATGCAGGAAAAGCAGGTGACCGTCGGCAACCAGACGTTTCCGCTCGATCGGCCGTTCTTCGTGCTGGCGACGCAAAACCCTATAGATCAAGAAGGGACGTATCCATTACCCGAGGCCCAGACCGACCGCTTCCTCCTCAAGATTCTCGTCCACTACCCCAGCTTCAACGACGAGCTGGAGATCGTCAACCGCTACACGCGCGGCATCCTGCCCACCTTCCCCAAGCCCATGCTCAACAAGGTGTCCCTGCAGAACCTGCAGCTGCTGACGCGCGAGGTCCCCATCGCCGAGGACATCAAGCGCCGCGCCGTCGAGATCGTCGCCAAGACCCGCCAGAACAAGGAGCTCATCGAGTACGGGGCCAGCCCCCGCGCCTCCATCGGCATCATCCTGGCCGCCAAGGCCCACGCGCTGCTCCAGGGCCGCAAGCACGTCTCGGCCGTCGACCTGGAGGCCATGGCCTTCCCCGTCCTGCGCCACCGCATCATCCTCAACTTCCGCGCCGAGCGCGAAGGCAAGACGACCGAAGACATCATCCGCCTGATGCTCAAGTGAGCCGGCCAAGAAAGCGCCGCCCGGAGGGTGAAGCGCGGGTGAATCGGGATGGGCCGCGGTCCCTCGGCCGGGGGTCGCCCCCTGCGGGGTGGCCCGAAGCCCGTGGCAGTGTTAAAAATTTTTCCGCGTTTGCGGCCTGCTCGTCGTTCCGCAGCCGCAACCAATTAGCCGACATCCCCGTAAGGGACGACCCCCTGTCGGCAGCGTCCACGCACCATGCCACGACTCGCCCTTAAGGCCGCAAACGCAGACAATGCTTGACACCGACTACCTCAAGGAGCTGGACCGGTTCCACCTCGCCATCAAGAAGCGGGTGCACGCGCAGTACTCGGGGGCGCGCCAGACCGTGCAGTACGGGCACGGCCTAATCTTCAAGGACTACCGCGAGTACATCCCCGGCGACGACTTCCGCGCCATCGACTGGCGGGTCTACGCCCGCACCGAGAAGTTCTACATCAAGCGCTACGAGGAGGAGCGCAACCTCACCATCCACATAATCATCGACGACAGCGCCTCGATGGACTACGGCGACCCCCGCAAGTTCGACTACGCCGCCAAGCTCGGCCTGGGCTTCGCCTACATGGGGATGAAGAGCAACGAGAAGTTCGAGTTCTCGACGTTCGGCAACGAGCTGCGCATCTTCCGGCCCCGCAGCGGCTCAAACCGCCTCGTCAACGTCATCGACTACCTCAGCTCGCACAAGCTGGCCGGCTACTCCAACTTCGCCAAATCGCTACGCAGCTACAAGGCCCTCATCAAGAGCAAGGCCCTCATCGTCCTGGTCAGCGACTTCCTATTCGGCCTCGACGAGGTCCGAGAAACCCTCCAGCTCTTCAAGAAGAGCGAGGTCATCGTCGTCCAGGTCCTGGACGCCAACGAGAAGGCCATGAACTTCGACGGCGAGGTCATCCTCGAGGACGCCGAGACCGCCAAAAACCTCAAGACCTTCGTGACGCGCCGCATGAAGAAGACCTACCTCGACCGCCTCTACGACCACATCTACCGCCTCAAGGACGACTGCGACGCCATCAACGCCAAGTTCATCTCCGTCACGACTAACGTGCCGGTGTTTGACACGTTCTACCACATCTTGGGGAAGACGTAAGAAATCTCAAGAAAATCATGCTTCAACTTTGGCCTTGCCCTTCTCTGCGCGCTTTTTCAGGTCCTCCAAGACCAGCAAGTCATCTATTTCCATGAGCTTTTTCACCTTCACGTTTTGGGTATTGAGCCTGTACAGCCTCGCTTTCCCAACGGTGCGGGTGTACAAGAGGATTTGGTTTTTTTGGAGGCTGTCCCAGTGGCGGTACAGCGTGGCCCGCCCGATTTTAGTGTTTCGCGCAATATCGGAAATCGAAAAGTCCAGGTCGCGCTCGGTGAGAAAATAGTCAAACAGACGGACAATAGGCGAGTCGCCCATAAAGTCAATGAACAGTGAGGTTTGTTTCATGTTCCTGTAGGTTACACTGTGTAACTTTATTTAAATGTTTTCCTGTGATACAATATTGTATCATAGAAACCCGAAATTTCTATATATGGATGTTCATAAATCCGTTTCTTATGCAGATTACACCCCTAGAAATCAAAGCCCGGATTATTCGACGCCTTGTTCAATGGCGAAAGTGGGGCGGTGCACATACTGAGAACATCTTGGGCGGAATCCCTAGGCATCTACGGGGAGAGAAAGTCACAAGGGACGCGCTTGAAGAACTGGTCCGAGATCGTTGGTTGCTTCCAGCGAAGAAGACTCGTGAAACTCATTATAAACTGAACCGCGAAAAAACTGATGAAATCCTTCAGTTCTATGAAAAATACTGCCAGGAGCGTGAGTGAAAATGACCATCATCGAGAAAAAAGTCTGGCCTGAGTACTTCCAGCTAATCCTTGACGGCAAGAAGAAGTATGAGCTACGCCTCGCCGACTTCGAGTGCAAGCCCGGTGACATCCTGCGCCTGCGCGAATGGGATCCCAAGAAGAAACAATATACCGGCCGCGCCCTTGAGAAGACGGTGACGCGCGTCTTTTGCACCAAGGACCAGCGTTTCTGGCCGCAGGCAGACGTCGAGAAGCACGGCTTCCAGGTCATCTCGTTTGAATAGCCTTATGCCTTCACGACGTTGATCGGCTTGCCCGCCGCGAACCCCTCTAAATTCGAGACGGTCGTGTCCAGGATCCGCTGCACGGCTTCCTTGCTGTTGAAGGCGTTGTGGGGCGTGAAGACGACGTTGTCGCGCTTCAGGATCAGGTGGGTCTGCAGGAGCGTCTTGAGCTTGCCGGGGTTCTCGAGGTCGTGGAGCAATTGCTGGTCCTCCTTGATGGCCTCCTCGCCCTCCAGGACGTCCAGGCCGGCCCCGGCCAGCGTCCCGTCCTCAAGGGCGGCCAAAAGCGCCGCCGTGTCGACGACGCTGCCCCGGGCCGTGTTGATGAGGATGGCGCCCGGCTTGACCTTCTTGAGAGTGTCGGCGTCGATGAGGTGGTACGTCTCGGGCCGGGCCGGGACATGCAGGGTGATGATGTCCGAGCCGGCCAGGACCTCGTCGAGGGGGGCGTACTTGTAGTGGAGGACCTCTGCGATGAAGGGGTTGGGGTGGGGGTCGTAGGCCAGGACGTGCATCCCGAAGCCCTTGGCGATGCGGATGACGTGCAGGCCGATGTGGCCGGCCCCGATGACGCCCAGCGTCTTGTCCTTGAGGTCTGAGCCCCGCAGGCCCTCGATCGAGTAGTTGCCCTGGAGGTGGCGCACATACGACTTGTGGACGTGGCGCGCCAGGTTCAGGATGAGGGCGAAAGTGTGCTCGGCCACCGTGTTCTCGCCGTAGTATGGCACATTCGAAACCGGGATCCCCCGGGCTCCGCAGGCCCCCACGTCGATGTGGTCGAAGCCCGTGGAGCGCGTGCAGACAAAGCGCAGGGCCGGCATCCGCTCCAGGACGTCCTTGGACACGCGGCTGTAGATGAACACGGAGAGGGCCTCAATGTCCCGCACCGCCTCCGCCGGCAGATCCCCGACATGGAAGGCCCACT
>CAYUKJ010000052.1:0-7303 GCA_964445245.1 uncultured Methanosarcinales archaeon
CGCAGGCGCAGCGGCCGATGAGGGGGGGCCGGCGGTATTTCTCGTTGCAGTCGACGCAGCGGAACTGCTGCTGCGAGAACTTGCGCAGGTTGCCCTTGATGTCGCGCAGGAAATGCTTCTCGATGACGAGGCTGGCGACGTCGCGCTCGTCGACGGCCCGGATCTTGACGGCGAGGTCCATCTGGCCCTTTAGCTTGTCCTCCATGCTGGGCAGCGTCTTGTAGGCCGAGCAGGTGACGCCGGCGTTGAAGTCGTCGGTGTCGTGCGTAAAGCCCATCCCCTCGTACTGGCCGGGCGACCCCAGGACGTGCTTGAGCTGCGGGATCTTGACCTCCCAGGGCATCTTGAAGTCGAGGGACGCCATGTAGAACTCTAGGGGGTACTCCCAGGCGATGTCGAGGTCGAAGGCCATGTCGTCGACTTCGGCGGGGTTCAGCACGGTGGTGAGGACCAGCGGCGCGTCCATCGTGGAGCCCCGCGAGTTGGGCAGGTAGCGGCGCGAGAAGTTGAGGAGCGCGTCCATGAGCAGGAGGATGCAGGATTCGTCGCCGTCGCAGTCGCGCCGCATGGCGGCGTGAAAGAGCGGGTGCGCCAAAAACCCCTGCGTGGAGCTAAAGCCGATGATGCGGCCCAGGATGCCGGCGGACGTGTGGGGCGCCAAGCCGATGACGTGGGCGCCGACGAGGTCCTTGGGGCTGCGGAAGTTGTAGTGGGCTGGCAGGCCGTAGACGGTGAGGAGGAGCTCGTCGACGAACCTGCTGACGCGGAACAGCACCTCGTCTGCGGGCTCGTCAGGCGAGATGCGGCAGCAGGGCAGGACGATGTCTTGGACCTTGAGCTCCAGGATCTGCTCTTCGGACTCGAGGGCTTTGCCGTGGATGTCGGTGGCGTAGCCGAGGCGGCGCAGCGTCGCGACGTCCACGTGGACTTCTTTGGGTTTGAAGTGGGTGAGCGTGACCTCCGAGCAGTCGACGCGCGTAGTGCCGTCCTTGTTGACGGCGATGTTGTGCTTGGCGCGGAGGATCCCCTTGGGCAGGTATTCGGGGACGTGGTCCTGGTTGCTGGTGCCTTTGACTCCCTTGATGAGGTCAGGATAGATCTCGGTGCCAAGCTCGCGCAGCGCGGCCTCGAAGTAGTGCTTGATGTCAAGGGCCTGCCGGCTGTAGGGCAGGGATTCGTGGGGGCAGCCTTCGACGGTCCCGCAGCTGGGGCAGCTGCGGAGCGGCGTCGTGCGGCCCTTGCAGCGCTCGCAGACGGCGTAGATCGTCTGGGTCCGGCAGGGGTTGCACCGGTAGAGGGGGAAGTTGGCCGTGACGCGGCCGCGCTCCAGGGCGGATTGGAAGCAGCGCAGCCGCCCCCCCTCGGTCCCGACAGGGAAGAGGACGTGGGGGCTGCCGACGAGGCGGCGCATCTTGGCTTTTTCAGGGCGGCCCATGCGGGCGCCGATGAAGACGCCCGCCTTGTCCCGGAGCGGAACTGGGCATCGGGCCGAGACGGCGGCAAGCGCGGCGTCCGGGCTGCCGTTGGCCGGGGCCAGGTCCTCGGGCGCGGTGGCCCCTAGGGCAAAGAGGAGGGCGGAGCTGTGGGGCGGCTCGATGACGACGTGCTCGCCCAGGACGGCCCGGTGCGGGACGCCGAGGACTTCGAGGGCGCGCTTGGCGCCCGGCAGGCCGAGGATGAGCTTGCCGTCCTCTAAAGCCGCGGTGCGCAGCCACGCAATCAGGTCGGCCAGCTGCGCGGCCTCCAGGCTGCTCCAAAAATAGGTGTACGCCGGGTGCAGCGGGACGCTGAGGCTGCGGGAAAGGGCAACGGCTTCCTCGAAGGTGGGCGGGGTGCGGATGGGGTCGCTTTGCAGGGCCAAGATGCGATCCTCAGGGATGCCGGCGGACCGAAGCCGCCGCGAGGCCGCCCGTTTTTCCGGCACTCCGCCCAGGGCTGCCTTAAGCTCCTGCGCCCAGAATTCAGGGCAGTAGCCGGCCGGTACAAGTGGGTGGGCCCGGTTGTAGAAGTCACCGTAATTGACGAGGACGTCGCCAAGGTACAGGATCTCGGCGATCTGGAACTTGACGGCGAGAGCCTCCTTTTCGCTGGCGAGGGCCAGGACGCTGCCGTCGTGCAGCTTCACGATGGGGCCTTCAATCGTGTCGCAGGGGGCGTAGGCGGCGGCCTTGCCGGGCCGCTCGACCTTGAGCTGCGTTGCGGTCGCGACAAAGCCGTTGAGGACGTGCATCGTCGCCGGATGGATGGCCTGCGCGGAGAAGCCGGAGACGCGGCTGCGCCCGTAGCGCAGGCGAAAGCCCCCGCTGCGCAGGGGGTGCGCCAGGACGGGCCGCCCGGCGACAAGGTCGTGGATGTACGTGTAGTCGGGGGCCAGCTTGGCGGCCGCGCTGCTTGAGGCCTTGCCTTTCGCCTTGGCGGTTTTTTGGATGGCGAGGAACGCCTCCAGGAAGCCCCAGTGGCCCAGGCCGAACTCTGCCCCCCAGGCCTTGAGGGCCTTCCAGAGCTTGGGGGCCTTGAGGGGGATGCAGGAGCTGTGGATGAGGCAAAACCCGCTGCGCAGGCGGTTGGTGGGGACGCGCTCAAGGTCCTTGTAGTTGACGTTGGATACCTCGTGCTTCTCGGAGGGGTCGCCGCTGACCTCGACGGGGAGGTGGGCCATGAGGAAGTCCACTTCGGCCTCGGAGGGGACGTATTGGAGGTTGGTGACCTGCTCGTGGTAGTCCCCAAGCTCGATGAAGGTCCGCTTGCGCTCGCGCTCGTCGGGGTCGTAGGGCGCATACCCGAAGCGGGCGCGGATGTAGTCTCCGATGAGGACGGAGACGGAGGCGGCAGTGCCACCGGCGTTGCGGATAGGCCCGGAATAGTTGAGGCAGAAGTATTCTTTCCCGTCCCGGCGGCGCTTGATCTCAAGGCCGGTGAAGCCTTCGAGGGGGGAGGAGACGACGCCGAGGGTGATGTAGGTGAAGCCGGCCCGGATCCCGACCTCCATGGCTTCGCGCCGGTCGTTGAAGGAGCCGAAGCGCTCCCGGGCGATGTCTTCGGCCAGCCTGAGGGCGACGCGCCAGTCGAGGACACCGTATTGCGCCTCAAGCTCGAAGATGCGGGCCTCGGCGCCCTTTCCGACGAGCTGGGGGGCGACGACGCTGAGCAGGCCGATGACGCGCTCGGTCATGTTGCGCGCCACGAAGACCTCAGGCTCGGAGGCCGGGTCGAGGCCGCAGGTGCGGGCGGCCTTGGCGACGGCGTAGGCCTCCTGCGCGTGGCGCTCGAGGGCGGCGAGATAGTCTGCGGTCTTCATGCGGCCTCCTCGTCGGCAGGCTCGGGCTGACGGTGGAAATTCAGGATGCGGACTTGTCGTGTCATTAGGTTGACGAGGGGGAGGCGGGCGGGCTGGGGGATGAGGCCTTGCTTTTGCTGGTAGTCTGTCTCGTCGACCCAGGCCGAGGCGTTGATGAGGGTCGTGCCGCGGTAGGTGCGGACAGAGACGCGGTGGATGTGGCCGGTGACGAAGAGGTCGGGCAGGCGGTCGATGACAAGAGCGTCCTGCTGGGGGTCGGGCACGTAGAGGTTCGAGCCGTGCGTGGGGGCCAGGTGCCGGTGGCGCAGCAAGTACTCCATGACCAAGTCGATGCGGGTCATGCCGCCTTTGCTGCGGATCGAGTCGATCGCGTTGGCGTAATAGATCAAGGAGTAGCCGTGATAGAGGAGCACGTCGAGCCCGGCAAATGCGGGCGTCGCCCCGATGGTGAAGAGGCAGGGGTTGCTGAGCAAGGTGAAGTGCGGCAGCGCGTACAGCTCGGGGGCCAAGTCCTTGTCAAGGGGTGGCTGGGGCTCGGAGATGCGGCCGGCGTCGTGGTTGCCGGGGATGATGACGACGCGCTTGTCCGGCGGGATTTGCGCCGCATAGGCGACAAAGGCCCGGTACTGCGCAAAGATGTCCGGAATCGTGAGGTCGGCCTCCTGGCCCTGATAGATGCCGAGGCCTTCGACGAGGTCGCCGAGAAAGCAGACGTACTTGACTTTGGCCGCAAGGGCCCGCAACTCGGCGGAGCCGGCCTTGCCCCGGAGCCAGGCGAGCATGTGCTCGAATTCAGCCTGAAGAAAGGCTTTGGCGCCGACGTGGACGTCGCCGACGAAGGCGACGTAGACGTCCTCGGGGCCCTTGCGGACCTCGCGGTGGGCCGGCACGTCAGGGATGAAGAGCGAGTCGACCATGAAGAGGCCCCTTGCCCACGTTCCGACGGCGCCGATGACTTCGTCGAATGCCAGGTCGCAGGCGAGTTGGTAGGCGTCGGCGCGGTTGGCGTTGACGAGGGCCTTGACGGTGCCGGTGGGGTCTTCGAGGGTGAGGAGGAGGTGCTTTTTTGCGGTGACGGCCTTGTCGGCCACCATGCCGATGACGGCGCCGGTGTCGCGCTCAGATTTCATCTTGAGGCGCGTGATCGTCGTGAGGCCGGCCAGTTCGCTGCGGTGCCGCAGGAGGCCTTCTAGGGCGGCGAAGCGCCGATTGAACAAGCCGACAAAGTCTCCGCAGGAGCGCTTGTGGGAGGGGGTGGTGTAGCAGGACAGGATCCTGATTGGGGCCGCCGCTTCGGCAAGGGCTGCTCCAGGAAGCGGCATGGCCGCGCCGATGGCGTCGCCTGCAGCGTGGGGGGTGTCCGGGTGCAGCGCGGGCGAGGTTCGCGCGTGTTGGAACGGGGGGAGCTGCGCGGCGAGTGAGCCTGCCGCATGCGGCGGACTTGCGGCGGGGGCGGACGTGGCGGGAGGTTGGCGCTGGACGAAAGCTTCGAGGGCGGCCAGGTCGATGACGAGGCGGTCGGGCTCCTCTTCGAGGAGGGCGGAGGCGGCGGCAAGCAAATCGGGCCTGCCGGCCACGTCCGGGTCGACGAGGATGCCACGGGCCAGCAGCTCTTCCACAGTGGGGGCGGTCATGCCAGGGCGAGGTCCTCCTTGAGGATGTGGAGGACGCGGGAGGTCAGCGCCGAAGGGATGGCGACACCGATTTCGCGGGTGCGGCCGAAGCGCCCCTTCGAAATGATGTGGGTCGTGATGAGGCCCAAAAGGTCGAATTCTCCGATGATGTCGGAGACGCGGCGGTGGGTGAGGGGGCGCAGGCTCACGGCGCCGCACAGCTGCCGGTACACGTCGTAGACTTCTCCGGTAAAGAGCGGGCCCTTCTTCGCCCCGGCGACGGTGAGGATGGCATACAGAGCCAGCTGGAACTGCTTAGGCTGCAAAGCGACGGCGTCGAGGATGCGGTCATGCTCGACTTTTTCTTCGGCGGCGTCGAGGTGCCCAAGCCCCACTCGGATGTTGCCGTCCCGCTCGGCCAGTTCTCCGGCGACGCGGAGCAGTTCGAGGGCGCGCCGGGCGTCGCCGTGCTCACGGGCGGCGTAGGCCGCGCACTTGGCAAGGACGCCGTCTTCGATGACGCCCTCCTGAAAGGCGACGGCGGCACGGGTGGCCAGGATGTCTTGGAGCTGGAGGGCGTTATACGGGGGAAAGACGAGCTCTTCTTCGGACAGAGAGCTTTTGACGCGCGGGTCGAGGTGGTTCAGGAAGGTGAGGTCGTTGCTGATGCCGACAAGCGCGATTTGGCTTTGGCGCAGTTCCGCGTTGATGCGGGTGAGGTTGTAGATGATCTCGTCGCCCGCCCTCTTGACGAGCTGGTCGACCTCGTCGAGGATGAGCAGGAGGGTTCGGGGCGTCGCATCCAGCGCCTCGAAGAAGGCGGCATAGACTTCGTCTGTGGGCAGGCCGGTGGGCGGAATGTCGCGGCCGAAGTCGCGCAGCAGCTGGGCGAGGAGGCGGTATTCTGTGTCGGCCACCCGCTTGAGCTTGCAGTTGATGTAGCTGATTTTGAGCTGCACGTTGTTGGCGGCGGCCACCCTGCCTAGGTTCGTCGTCGTATGCCTCACCGTCAGGGTTTTGCCGGTGCCAGTCTTGCCGTAGACGAACAGGTTGCTTGGCTTTTCGCTGCGCAGGCAGGGCGCCAGGATTTTGGCGATCTGCGCGATTTGGGCGTCACGGTGAGGGATTGTCGCAGGCAAGAACGCGGCTTGGAGGACCTGTTTATCCGCAAACAGCGAGCCTTTGGCTAGGTAGTCCTCAAAGAAATTTGTGAGCGGGTCACCCATGTCGAGTTCCAGAGGAAATGGGGGTTTTTATACTTTGTTTGGCTCAAAGCCAGAGGCTCTAATCTCTAGGATGAACTCAGGGCTGACCCCCCAGCATTTCGAATGGAAACGGCAATTGGAATGCGGGGTGGTGCGGGAGGTATCAAACAAATAAGGGCGGTCTCAATCAAATATTACCCACAACAGCAGCACGAGTACCCACAACAGCAGCAGCACCATCACGGCAGTATCCTTATAAAAATATGTAACTAATCCAAAATTCATTTAATCTCTATATGGTCGCGATATTGAATCTCGGTGTACAGCACATATGTTAGTAAATATATTTTATTATATTTGTGTTTATGTACGAACGAACAAAAACCCACATTTAATTGATTTCAATATGGTTGCAGTGGTGCGTGGAATCTTACGAAAAGGAGAATAATAAAATAATTAATTCAATATAGATTATATATGTATGATTCAATATAGATTATATATGTATAATTCAATATAGATTATATATGTATATATATGTCGCATATTTGCTTTTACCTGCGCATCGACTTATGTATCGTCTAACTTATGCTCTCCTAAGGCACAAATCTAAGGCACAAATGCGGCACCTTGCTACGGCACACTGCTTTTGTGGCTAATATTTAGTCAGTCGGTTAAGACATTCTCCCGCGAATTGCCACCTCTTGCGTTAACCAGAAGATATTTCTTTAACCAGATCTTGCTTTAAAAAGGGATCTCGGGGGTCCCAAAGTAAAACCTAACGTGATTCAACCCACCCCATTGCCAAACAGGGCTATTGCCAAAAGAAGCAGCCTTCTAAAGAAACGCAGTTCCACAGGAACTTGGGGGGTCTCAGTCCGCAGCTCATAAGCCTGTTTGAAGCGCAAATCTGTCGCCTCAGCCAGACTATTCGCCACTCTTAAATAACGACTGAAAAGAAAGGTTTAAATATGGTTGACACTTTTCCGAAGTAGTAAAACAAATCCTGACGCCCCCCACATGGTTGTACAAACCGAGTTTTTGAAGAAAATCAAGGATTTCGGGCTCAACTCTTACGAGGCCAAGCTGTGGACCGCGCTGCTGTCGCGCGGCGTCTCGACGGCCGGCGAGCTGTCAGACATCGCCAACGTCCCCCGGTCCCGCGCCTATGATGTGCTGGAAAGCCT
>CAYUKJ010000053.1:0-7285 GCA_964445245.1 uncultured Methanosarcinales archaeon
CCCTGGACCGGGCGCGCCGTTTCAACGAGGCGCTGCGCACTCTCATCGACACGTGATGTCACAGGATTCCCCCTACATTTTGATAATCAACTTGTAGGGGGAAAAGACCTGGAAGCGCCTCGCCGGCATCTGCGCCGGCGTCGTGCCCATCGGCGAGCTGGATGGCGTGCCAGTGGGCCTGCAGGTGATGGCGCCCGCCTTCGCCGAGCGGCTGCTCCGCGACGTGCTGGCGGCGGTGGAAGGGTTGAGACAGCCACCCAGTGCGGCTGGCCGCTAGGATTTGGGAAACGCTTAAATGGACTCAGCCGTTCTCCGTACGCCATGAAGCCGTTGAGCGCCGGATGGGAGCAGCTGAGCCCCTTGGAGCGCCTCGCGTACTGGTTCGAGGGGCGCAAACCAGCGTTTCGGGGCCACATCAGAGAGTACCGGACCCTCATGGAGAACTTCTGCATCAGCTGCAAGGACCCCGGCCTTGGCGACTATGTGAATTTCACGCGCGACGTGCGCTTCTACGAGGCCGCCCATCAGGAGCTGCTCTGCAAGGGCTTCTTCGCGATGTACAACACCTCGCCCGCCCTGCTTGTGAAGCGAGCGAAGCGAGAGTCGGACCCCCGCCGGAATTAACCGCTAGCAACTGGGTGACCGACCAAGACGGGTGCCAAGGGGTCCCAGCTCCATCAGCATACTCCGCCTCCCAGATGGAACAACCTTTTTATATCCTCCCCAACTCCAAGGCCTAATGCTGCGTACCCACACGAACGGGGACTTGCGGGCGGCTGACGTGGGCAAGGCCGTGACGCTGTGCGGCTGGGTCCAGTCCCGCCGCGACCACGGGGGCGTCATCTTCATCGACTTGCGGGACCGCTACGGCCTCACGCAGATTGTCTTTGACCCGTCCTACAACGCGGCCACGCACAAAGTGGCCGAGCGCCTCTCAAGGGAAGACTGCCTCCAGGCCACCGGCGAGGTCCGCCGCCGCAAGCCCGGCATGGAGAACCCGAAGCTGGACACCGGGCAGGTCGAAGTCTTCATCTCCGGATTGTCGATCCTGGGCAAGGCCCGCACGCCGCCCATCGAGGTCGACGACCTCATCGAGACAAGCGACGAGGTCCGCCTGCGCTACCGCTACCTCGACCTGCGCCGCCCCCAGATGCAGCGGCGCCTGCGCGTCCGGGCCGAGGCCGCCCGCGCCGCCCGCGAGTATCTGCACGCGCGCGGCTTCCTCGAGGTCGAGACGCCCCTGCTCATGAAGAGCACGCCGGAGGGGGCGCGCGACTACGTCGTCCCCAGCCGCCTCCACCCTGGAAAGTGCTACGCCCTGCCGCAGAGCCCCCAGATCTACAAGCAGATCCTCATGGTGGCCGGCTGCGACCGCTACTTCCAGTTCGCACGGTGCCTGCGCGACGAGGACCTGCGCGCCGACCGCCAGCCGGAGCACACGCAGATAGACCTTGAGATGAGCTTCGTCGAGGTCGACGACCTCCTCGCGATGTTCGAGGGGCTCATTGCGCACCTCTTTGCGACTGTCAAGGGCGCCACGCTGCCCCTGCCCTTCCCGCGCCTCTCGTACGCAGAGGCGATGCGGCGCTTCGGGACCGACAAGCCCGACCTGCGCTTTGGCCTCGAGCTCTTCGACGCGACGGCCGTCTGCGCCAAGAGCGGCTTCGGGATCTTCCGCGACCTCATCAGCCGGGGCGGCCTCGTCAAGGGCCTTGCCCCCCGCAAGGCCTTCTCGCGCACGGAGCTGGAGGAGCTCATCGCCTTCGCGCAGCAGCTGGGCAGCAAGGGCCTGGTCTGGATGCGCGTCAGCGGCGGCCAGCTGGAGTCGAACATCGCCAAGTTCTTTTCGGCCCAGCAGCAGGCCGAGCTCATCACGCTCGCGCAGGCCCCGGAGGGCAGCGTCCTGCTGCTGGTGGCAGGCGAGCCCAAGCTCGTCAACGACGTCCTGTCCAGGCTGCGCCTTCGCCTGGGGCGCGACCTGGGCCTCGTCTTGGAGGGGGCGCACGCCCCCTGCTTTGTGACGGATTTCCCCCTCTTCGAGACCAACGACCAGGGGAAGCTGGAGCCGGCCCACCACATGTTCTGCATGCCCAAGCGCGAGCACCTGCCGCTATTGGACACCGACCCGGCCAAGGTCCTGTGCACGCAGTACGACCTCGTCCTCAACGGCTGGGAGCTGGGCAGCGGGAGCCTGCGCATCACCGACCCTGCCGTCCAGGAGAAAGTCATGCGCGTCATCGGGCTTGCCCCCGAGGAGCTCCGCCAGAAATTCGGGTTCTTGCTGGAGGCCTTCGCCTACGGCGCGCCCCCCCACGGCGGCATCGGGCTGGGCTTTGACCGCATCGTGGCCCTTCTCCTGGACCTGCAGGACATCCGCGAGGTCATCGCCTTTCCCAAGAACAAGGCCGCCGAGAACCCGATGGACGGGAGCCCCTCCCCCTTCACCGACGAGCAGCTCAAGGAGCTCCACCTCAAGGTGACGGGGGAAAAGTAGGCATATCCTGGCTCCTCAGGCGGTGTCCGCGCGCCCCCCGCCGAGGAAGGTTGCCTGGCCAGGCCCTCCGTCAGCAGTTCATCTCGCACCAGTCCAGCGTGTCGCGGCAGTCGTTGACGCCCAAGTACTCCCTGATGGGCGTCGGGTTTCGCTGGAGGAAGATGTCGTCGGGTTCGCTCCGCAGTGAGCAGTCCTGCCGGATGGTTTCGCACTCGACGTTGTCGATTTCTGTCTGGCCGCACCGGAAGCAGACTCCCTGGGCCTCGTCGGGCTGGATGGGGCCGATGTCGGGAAAGCACGCGTCCTCCATGCGGACCTTGAGCGTCGTGTCCAGGCCCAGGTACTCGAACTGGTTGAAGCCCTCCATGATGGTGCGGTTGTCGTAGCAGGTGACCTTGAGGTCGAAGAGGACCTGGCGCTCGAGCGCAAAGTACTCGATGGCCGCGTAGTACTGGATGCTTTCTGGGAGCGGGAAGAGGGTGCTGAAGTCGGGGCAATCATGAAAAACCGGGATTCCCGCAAACGGGTACGGCGGAAAGAGGTTGAAGAGGTCGTGGCGCCCCTGGGGGGGGCCCGCGGGCGGCCCGACGACTGGAGGGCACACGTCGGTCCAGTGCTCGCCGATCATGGCGTACTCGCCCTGGCCGTAGAAGTCCCGGTTGAGGAGGAAGGGCTGGATGCCGTAGAAGTAGTGGGGGAGGTTCTTGGTCTGGTTGTAGGTGTAGCGGGCCTTGCAGGCGAGGTGGTCGTTGGCGAGGAAGACGTTGAGGTCGGCAACAGTCGCGTTGAGGAGCTGCTCGTGGCTGATGTTGTCCCAGCCGATTTTGATCGAGTCCAGGGCAGACTCGTTGGTCCAACGCGTCCCGTTGGGGGGGCAGCCCCCGCAGCGGCTCTGGATGCGCTTGCAGGGGACCAGCATGATATCAGGCTCGAGGCGCTCAAGGATGGCGCCGCCATAGCCCGTGTATGTGCCCGTGACACCGCGGATCGTGGTGCCCGGGACGGTCCGGGCCTGGGAAAACCAGTCAAGGAGCCGGTTGTAGATCTCCCAGAGGCGGTAGTGGAAGTAGTACGTGGCTGAGATGTTGCGCAGGCTCGTCAGGTGCTCGAATCCCGGGCCGCCGACGACGTTCTCGACATTGAACGAGATCTCGCGCAGGTCCTGCCCGGCGGCCAGGGGCGAGTTGACGTTCACGCTGACGTTCGAGATGTTGAGCGAGTAGTTCTGGGACGCGAGGGTCCCGTTCATCGCCCGGATGGCCCGCCAGGCCTCGTCCTGGAAGGTCATGTTGGCCTCCTGCACGTCGGGAGGCAGGGGCCGGTTGCAGAACCAGATGGGCTGGTTGCCGTAGGCCATCTCGCGGTCCTTGAGGGTGCGCGAGATGCCGACGTTGACGGACTTGCGGAGCGCGTGCTCCTCCTCTGCAAGGAAGTTGGAGGTCTCCTGCGGGGTGATGGGCCGCTTTTGGGCGCGCTGCATGAGGACCCAGAGGGTCACCAGGATCAGGATGATGATGAGGACGGCCGCGACGGCATTGCCACGCCGGTTCATCGGATCGCCTCGTACGCGGTGTAGTTGGAATGGATCTCGGGGTAGACCCGGAGGTTGAACCGCACGAATTTCCCGCTTGGGGCGATGAGGCGTTTTTGGACGCCGTAGGCCTTCTCCTCCGGCCGCGGCAGCCCCACGACAAACGCGCTCCGCAGGAAGTAGTCGCCGACGGCCCGCACGACCTTCGTGTTGATGAGGTGGATGCGCGCCAAGTCGATGACCTCGCCCCTGCTGGCATTGGCGAGGTGCTCCATGGGGACCCGGGCGCTCGCGTTGCAGTTGAAGGAGATCGGAAAGACGACGTAGCGGCCCAGGGCCAGCTCGTCTTTGGCCTCGTTGATCTCGCGGCCCGTGACGTTCTCCTCGCAGGAGAGCGGAAAGAACATGGCGTTGTCCTCGATGGGGAGCGGGACGTCGTTGTACTTCTCGGCGCGGTCCCGCACCGTGGTCACCCACGTCTGGTTGGGGGCGTAGACGCAGCGCAGGTTGGGGACGCTGCTCTGGTTGTAGGTGTCGCACAGCTTGGTGGTGTTCTCGGCCAGGACGTCGACTTGGACGCGGATGCGGAAGTTCTCGGCCTCCTTGTAGGTGTTCGTCATCTCGGCGACCATGACCTGCATGAGGTCGTTGACGCGGGCCAGGAGGTCGGGCTCCGCGGTGGGGTCGAGGATGAAGTGGAGGTTGAAGCCCGCGATCGCGATTTCGGCGACGCCGTAGTACTTGCCCTGGCCGACCAGCGCGTCCAGGAAGGCCTCGGTCTCGTTGGTGATGTTCAGGATGCCGTCGCCAAGGGGCAGCACTGACGTGCGGTAGTAGGCGGCCGAGGCCACCAGGCCCCCGTAGGGCCACCGGGTGGCCGGGTTTTCGGTGAGGAGGAAGCTGTTGAGGTCGCTTTTGAACTTGTCCTCGATGAAGTGGGCATTGGCGTATTCGGCGCTGCGCTGGGCCTTCTCGGCCACCAGCAGGGAGAACATGACGCCCCCCAGGATGAGGGCGAACCCGACGATGAGGATGCCGACGAGGTTGTCCGTGATGGTCATGGTCAGATGTACAGGAGCATGTCGCCCGGGCACAGGGTGTGCGTGGGCTCGTGGAAGGTGGTGTAGGCGAAGACCTGGCTTGCCCGGGGCGGCGATGAGTTGTAGAGGCTGACGGTCGCGTTGGGGCAGGCCCGGAAGGCGTGCTGGCGGATGACGACGGCCGCGGCCCGAGTCGTCCGGAGGTTGTAGCAGGGCAGGCCGGCGTCGGCCGGCTCGAAGGTGCTGCCGGCGCAGGCGAGGACGCGGTCCCGGATGAAGAGGAACTCGTGCTGGGCGTTGACCTTGTCGTCGATCTTGGCCTGGGCGGCGGCCATGAGGTGCGCAAGGCCCACGAGCGAGAGGACTACGGCCACCGTAAGCAGGACAAGAAAGAACGTCGAGATGACGGTGTAGACGCCGCGGCGGGCGGCCCCCGCAGTCCTCGACCTGGAAGGGGTGCGGGCCGTCATGGCTTGTCGGAGCCCCGCAGCTCGAAGGTGGCCTGCTGCCCATCGGCGCGCTTCTCAAGGGCGACCCAGATGAGCTTTTTGAGCTTGAGGGTCTCGTTGAGGCCGCTGGCGCATTGGAGGGGGCGGCAGCGGCTGATCTTGTCGGCCCGGATGCAGGCCTGCTGGCCCTCGACGTGCAATTCGCCTCTTTCGGTGACCGGATTGAAGCGCGAGGCATACGAGCGGCTGTTGCAGGCCTCGTTGAAGCGGACCTCGAAGTCGAGGAGATCCTGGTCGACCGTCTCTACCTGGAGGAAATAGGGGTCGAGGTGGCTCACAAACCAGGCCACGCAGATCAGGACGGCCGCAACCGCCCCCATCCACAGGATGACGTTGGACGCCTCACCCCTTGCAGTCCATATCCACGCCATGGGCGGTCCTCGCAAAGTAGCAGTTGAAGTCGTGCGTCGCAAACAATTCCGTGTGAAGCGTCGTATTGAGGTCGAGGGTGTAGGGGTCCAGGACGCAGTCGCACTTCTGGCATCGCGTGCGCTCGCTGAACCAGACGCAGATCCTGTCGTCCCGCGCATATAGGAAGAGCTCGCTGGGCAGCCTGACGGCGACGGGCAGGTTCGTTCCGGGGGCCTGGGCGCACACGAAATTGCACTGGGCCTTCAGGTCGCGCAGGGCGTTTTGGACCTCCTGGGCGTTGACGCGGCCGCGGTGCGTCTCTATGAGGGACATCACGATTCCCAGCGTCAGGAGGATGGCCACAATCGAGAAATAGAGCCAAATCGTCTGTTCCATGGGCGCCCACGGACCCACGCCCTATTTAAACCTGTGTTACTACTTTAAAGCTTCAAGAGGCGCGAAGCGGCCTGTCCGCCTCCGTCTCTGGGCGCGTCTCTCGCCACCTCAAGCTTTTTATAGCAGGGCTTCTGCGAAACCATTAAGCGGCCCCCTGTTTCGGCCAAGGCGGCGCATGGACCTCCACCGCACCATCCGGGATTTGATGATCCTGTACGTCTGCTACGCCGTAATCGTTGGGGTCGCATCGGAGTCCGTCCCGGGCCCCAAAGTCTTTTTGGTGGCCATCCTGGTCTTCTTGGACACGCTCTACTTCATCCTGACGGACGTAGGCGTCTTAAAACGCTATTTTTAGGGGCCTACTCGAGAATCTCGATCCGGTCGCCGGCCTTGATGTAGCCCTCCTTTTTGACGGTGCAGTAGACGACCTCGCCGAACTTGGCTTCGACGGCGCCCTGCGCGGCCAGATCCTGGCGCGCCTTGGCGTCCAGCCCCAGCTGCGAGACTTCCAGGACCACGTCGCCGACGCGGAGCTGGGTGCCCAGGCGCAGGCCTTTGAGGTGGAGGCCCTGCGTCAGGAGGTTCTCTCCCAGGGCCCCGACGGTGAGGGGGACTGTGGCGTTGCGGGCGAGCTTCTCGCGGCCTTCTATGCCAGTCAAGACGACCTGCGTGGGGCCCGGCCCTGCGTTGGCGTCGCCGACAAGGCCGTAATCGCGCTCGAAGAAGCCGACGCCGATGTTGCGCTTGGGGATTTTCCGCGACCGGCTGGCGCACACCGCCACCACTTTCGGCATGCGCGGCGGAAGTAGATGAATTCTTTTATGTGTTTCTGTTCTTGGGCCGGATCCGCGCCGTTGTTATCACTCTCTTGGAAGAATGAATTCACAGCATCACAATATAACAATGAATGAATTCACAGCATAACAATATTATAACAGAAAACCTAAGTTTTTAATGCGAATTG
>CAYUKJ010000054.1:0-7284 GCA_964445245.1 uncultured Methanosarcinales archaeon
GAGGCTACGAGAACCCTCGGTGCCGCCGGAGGCGTCGCTGAGACGGAGCTCGACGGCCCATTCCTCTTCGGTGCCGGGCAGGTCGGCGAGGCGGATCTTGGCCCAATACACCCGACCCAGCTTCTGATGCAGGGGCACAACGAGGCGGCTGCCGAATCTGTCCTTGACCGCCATGTCGGCGGCCGCAATGCGGTCCGGATCCAGAAGGACAGGCTCAATCTTGGCGTGGAGTGTGTCGGTGCGCACAAACGAGCGGTCTTCGTCCTGGAAATCCGGGGTCGCCGACAAATGGTAGACGGTTCCCGGGGTCGGCGCCAGCGCCGCGGGTGGTCCTGCCGGAAGCGCCGGGGGCGGTTCGAGCGGTGTTGCGGGGGGCAGGGGTGCGCAGCCCAGCGCCATGACGAAGAGGACGAGGACTGCTCTGCCGCCGAAGAGGTCAAGTCTCATGCTGATCATCCCAAAGCACCCTCTGACATATATTTATCGATTATGCCGCAGGAGTAACTGATTGCACCTCCACAAAGTATTGGCCACGGGATTTTCGGAGGACGCCCAGGAGGCGGAAAAACCCGGGCATCAGGGGCGTTGCCGAATAGGCCAGCATCTGGGACGTGTCGTCGTGGAGGATGACCCAGCCCTGCTGCGCAAACCATTGGAACCTGATCGCGGACACATAGGCGAGGACGGAGACGGGCTTGCCGACAAAGCGGTCGGCGGCCAGGTCCGCCAGGGAGTGCCTGTCCGGGGCGGCGAAGAAGTGGCGCATCTCCTCCAGGAGCCCGTGCAGGTGCCTGCGGTCGAGGCGGCGCGTCAGGACTTGGAAGAACAGGAGCGCCAAGCCGACGACGAACAGGATTACCAGCATACCCAGCTCGAAGTCTGAGCCCAGGCGCTTGGCGTGCCAGAACGCGGCGAGGACCATGATGAACGAGGCCTGGTGAATGATGAGCCAGCGCTTATAGCCAAGAATCTTGGTTAGGCGCAAGAACGTAAAGCCGCTGAGGACAACCACGAGCAACAAGTAGAAGGCCAGGACGCCGAACGCCATGCTGACAAGGTCGGCGGAGGAAAATCCTGGGAGGAGGAGCCGGGCGAGCGTGACTTGGTCGTTCCACTTGATGTCGAAAAGCAGGCTGACCATGTGGATGGCGACAAAGGCGAGGGCCGCCACCCCCAGGTAGGTGTGATAGTTGATGACGGGCTTGCGCTTGTAGCGCCTGATGAGGTAGAATCGGTACACGCCGACGAGGCCTGAGAGGACGATGAAGAGCAACCCTAAGAGGCCGCTGATGCGCACGATCAGGGATGCCTTCTCCCGGCTGAGGATGAGCTGGGCCTCGTTGGCCGGCTGCCCCGCGAAGAGGCGGAAGAGAGGGGGCGCAAATGACAGGACGCAGAATTCGTCGGCCGCGCCGTCGCAGTCGTTGTCGCGCGCGTCGCCGCAGGCCTCCTGGACACAGCAGGGAGGATTGCCGCAAAGCCCGCACGTGGCCCTGTCGGCGTCGGGGCAGGGGCGGCCGCAGCCATCGTCTTGGCCGCAGCGCGCCCTCTCGCAGGCCGACAGGCAGCATGCCTGGTTGCCGCACTTGCCGCAGGCCTGCGCGTCCGCATCCGAGCACTCGCCATCGCACCCGTCGGGCTGGCCGCACCGCTCGCCGGGACATGAGGGAATGCAGGGCGGCTCGCACGCAGGATTGCCGCAGCGGCCGCACACCTGCTTGTGAAGGTCGGGGCAAGGCTCTCCGCAGCCATTGTCCTGGCCGCAGAGGTCGCCAGCGCAAGACGGCACGCAGGGAGGCGACAGACCATAGCCAGGCGTGCCTCCGCTGAGCACGACAAAGACCACGAGGACTCCCGCCCAGACTGCGCGTCCCATGTCTGCCCCGAGCCCGCTTCCGTTTATAAGGGTTTTTCTTGAGGACAAATTATTTATAGGCTCCGCCCTCGTATCGCCCAATGGGGTTGACCCTTACTGAGAAGATTCTCAAAGGCCACCTCGTCGAGGGCCGCCTTGTGCGGGGCGAGCCGATTGCCATCGCGATCGACCAGACGCTCACGCAGGACGCGACCGGCCCCCTAGTGTATCTGCAGTTCGAGGCCCTTGGCCTTCCGCGCGTCCGCACGAAACTGTCAGTCAGTTACGTCGACCACGGCGTGCTGCAGACCGGCTCAGAGAGCGCGGACGACTGCGCGTACCTCCAAAGCGTCGCATCCAAGTACGGGATCGTGTTCAGCCCGCCAGGCCACGGCATCTGCCACCAGGTGCACCTTGAGCGCTTCTCGGCGCCGGGCCAGACCCTGCTGGGCAGCGACTCTCACACTCCGACCTGTGGGGGCGCCGGGATGCTGGCGATCGGCGCCGGCAGCCTGGACGTCGCTACCGCAATGGGTGGCGGCCCCTATCACTTGCCGATGCCGCGCCTCGTCGGCGTAAGGCTCACCGGCCGGCTACCGCCCTGGGTGACCAGCAAGGACGTCATCTTCGAAATCCTGTGCCGCCTCACAGCCAAAGGCTGCGTGGGAAAAATCCTCGAATACTTCGGTCCCGGCGTCAAGACGCTCAGCGTCCCCGAGCGCGCCACCATCGCGAACATGGGGGCCGAGCTTGGCGCCGTCACATCGCTGTTCCCAAGCGACGGGCAGACCCGGCGCTTCCTCGCCATGCAGAAGCGCGCCGCCGCGTACGTGCCGCTTGCGGCCGATTCGGGCGCGGGCTATGACGAGGTTCTCGAAATCGCGCTCGACAAGCTGGAGCCGTTGATCGCCTGCCCCCCCTCGCCCGACAACGTCAAACCCATCCGCAGCCTTGCCGGCCTAAAAGTCCACCAGGTCCTCATCGGCAGCTGCACGAACTCCAGCCTCAAGGACCTTTGGTCCGTCTCGGCCATCCTGCGGGGCCGAACCGTGGCCCCCTGGGTGAGCTTGGGCGTCGCTCCTGGCTCCCGGCAGGTCTTGGCCATGCTGGCCCGCGGCGGGGCGCTCGCCGACCTGATCGGGGCGGGCGCCCGCATACTGGAGAGCGCCTGTGGCCCCTGCATCGGGATGGGCCAGGCCCCTGCGACGGACGCCGTGTCGGTCCGCAGCTTCAACCGCAACTTTCCGGGCCGAAGCGGCACGCCCAATGACCACGTCTACTTGGCCTCGCCGGAGGCCTGCGCCGCCTTCGCTCTCGCCGGCCAGATCGTGGACCTGCGCACATTGCGGCCCCCGCGGCCATTCACGTGGCCCAGGGCCGCGCCCGTCGACGACGCGTGGTTGCAGTCTCCGCACGAGGACCCCCGCCTCGTCGAGATTATCCGCGGCCTCCACATCGCGCCCCTCCCGCGTCTGGAACCTCCTGGCGACGCGCTTGCGGCCCCCGTCCTCCTCAAAGTGGGCGACCACGTCACGACCGACCACATCCTGCCAGCTGGCCCTCATACCCTGCCACTGCGCTCCATCCTCCCCATGCTCGCGGAGCACGTTTTCGAGTACGTCGATCCCCAGTTTGGCGAGCGCGCCCGGGCCGCGAAGGCCGGCATCGTCGTCGGCGGCCACAACTACGGCCAGGGAAGCGGCCGCGAGCACGCGGCCCTGGCGCTCCGGCATCTGGGGGTGCGGGCGGTGCTGGCCAAGGACTTTGCGCGCATCCATCGCGCCTCCCTCATCGATGCCGGCATCCTCCCCCTCGAATTCGGGCGCGCCGAAGACTACGAGGCGGTGGCGCAGGGCAACGCCCTCGAAATCCCGGACCTCCGCAAGCTCCTGGCCGGCGACGGCGGCCACGCGGTCGTGCGCAACTTGGCGACGCACCGCGCCTTTCCCGCGCGGCTTGCAGCCGACCGGCGGGAGCGCGACATCCTGCTTGCCGGGGGCCTTCTCAACGCCACAAAGGCCCGCCTTGAGGGCAGCTCATAATGGCGTCGCACCACGTCGTGCCGGCTGGCGGGCGGATCACGGCCGGGGAGGGCGGCCTCATCGTCCCGCCCCGGCCCATCATTCCGTTCATCGAGGGAGACGGCGTGGGCCCGGAC
Organism: uncultured Methanosarcinales archaeon; assembly: GCA_964445245.1. Lineage (GTDB taxonomy): Archaea > Nanobdellota > Nanobdellia > Woesearchaeales > JAHJEM01 > CAYUKJ01. Next base: position 4,014 of record CAYUKJ010000054.1, read on the forward strand.
GTGACGCGCGCGATGCGCCGCGTCCTTGACGCCGCCGTAGAGAAAGCCTTCGATGGCAAGCGCAAACTGGCCTGGATGGAGCTCTACGCGGGCGAAAAAGCGGAGAAATTGCGCCACACGAATTTGCCTGACGAGACCGTGGAGGCCCTTAAGGCGCACCTCGTTGCCATCAAGGGACCCCTCACCACGCCCGTCGGGGGCGGCTTTCGCAGCCTGAATGTGACGCTGCGCCAAGTGCTGGACCTTTACGCCTGCGTGCGACCGGTGCGCCACTACCGGGGTGTGCCCAGCCCCATGAGGGAACCCGAGAAGCTCAACATCGTGATCTTTCGCGAAAACACCGAGGATGTCTATGCCGGACTCGAATGGGCCGCCGACTCTGCCGAGGCCAAAAAGCTGCGGCAATTCCTGGAAGTGCAGCTGGGCGCAAAGCTGCGGGAGGACGCGGGCCTGGGGCTAAAACCGATGTCGCGCTTTGGGTCGCAGCGCCTGGTGCGCGCCGCGATCACCTACGCCTTGGCGCACGGGCGGCGCAGCGTGACGCTGGTCCACAAGGGCAACATCATGAAGCACACGGAGGGCGCCTTTCGTGACTGGGGCTACGAGGTGGGCAAAACCTTCAAGGAGGTCGTCCCCGAATCGGAGCTTGAGCACTACCAGGACGCGAAAGTGGCGGACGACCAGCTGGTGCTCAACGACCGCATCGCCGACAGCATGTTCCAGCAGCTGTTGCTGCGGCCCGACGAATACAGTGTGCTGGCCACGCCGAACCTGAACGGCGACTACCTCTCGGACGCGGCCGCCGCCCAGGTCGGGGGCCTGGGCATCGCGCCGGGTGCCAACATCAACTACGAGACGGGCCACGCAGTCTTTGAGGCCACGCACGGCAGCGCGCCAAAGTACGCCGGCCAAGACAAGGTGAATCCGGGCTCGCTCATCCTGTCCGGCGTCATGATGCTGGAGTACCTGGGCTGGAACGAGGCGGCCAAACTCGTAGAGGACGCTTTTGAGAAAACAATCGCCAAAAAGATTGTGCCCTACGACTTCGCGCGGCAAATCAAGGGCGCCAAGGAAGTGAAGTGCAGCGAGTTTGCGGAAGCGGTGGTAAAGGCGATGAAATAAGTGTGCGAGGCCTCCCACCCTCATTGCTCGCACTGCGCTTTTCTGAAAATTCGCTTTCTTGCGAAAAGAATATTAAGAGAGGGTGATACCGGTACAAGAATGGGCATCTGGAATAGGTTGGGTGACGGTTTAAAGCAGATGGGGGACACATTTTCCAGACAGCAGGCCATCCAAAAACTCGACAGCGCCACAACGCGACGTATCTTGGAACGGCTCGAGAGTGAGCAAGTGCGCGAGATTCTGAAAATGTATGATAAGGACCCGCCCGCATCGTTTGCTGATCAGTGGACGGGCGAGAGGATTGAGACCACTCCTCGCCATTGGAGAAACATAGCAGCAAACAGACTGACACCGGATCAGCTAAAGCAGTACTGCCTGAAGAAACGAATCAACATCGAAGAGATTCTGTCTGACCATTGCAGAAGACTAGCTGAAATCAATGGAACCGATTATCGCCCTAAAGACGCCATGCATGGACAAGTTTCTGCCGTGCAGAATGGGAATTTGGCTGAGGCAATAGACTCAGCGCGGACCTTGACCCCGGAAGCGACTTCTGTCTCACCAAGACCAAGACAGATGCCTACCAATGAGGCATTGCTTGAGGTCTTGCAGCGCATACACGCGAAGTTCCCAGTCGAGAAGTACAATGATGAGTATGCCTTCCAAACCAGTCTGAAGAGCTTTCTGTCCCATGACCACGAAGTGAAGAGAGAAATACCTGCAGGAAACGGAAAGATCGACCTTTTGCTCGACGGAAGATTGGCTCTTGAGGTAATCATAGCCAGAAGCAGGAATGAGATATTCAGGCACACGTATAATATTGAACATGTATACGGTCAGAACTACCCTGTAGGTGTTGTGGTGCTAGACTTAAGTGAGGTTCAGCAGGACATTGCAGAGTTCACGGCTTGGTGCCACCAACGTGGGGTGCCGATACAAGTCGTGCGCGGCTCCCTGAAGAAGAAGCAACGAATAGTAATTACAAAGCGTATTTATAGAAAGGAATAACCGCTATGTCCCGCCCCCGCGTCTCCATCATCGGCGCCGGCAATGTCGGTGCCGCCGCCGCCAACTGGATCGCCCAAACCGGGCTGGCTGATCTTGCGCTCATCGACATCGTCTCTGGCGTCCCCCAAGGCAAGGCACTCGACTTGCAGCAGGCCCTCCCCATCCTGGGCACCTCCGTGAAGGTGACGGGCTCAAACGACTACGGTCCCACAAAGGACTCTGACATCGTCGTCATCACCGCCGGCGTGCCGCGCAAGGAGGGCCAAAGCCGCGAGGATCTCATCGCGACGAACGTCAGGATTGTGAGCGACGTGACGCGGCAGGTAGTCGCGCTCTCTCCCGGCGCCATCCTCATCGTCGTCTCCAACCCCTTGGACGCCATGGTCTACACGGCGCTCAAGGTCAGCGGCTTTCCCAAGGCGCGGGTGCTGGGCATGGCCGGCGTGCTGGATGCGGCGCGGTTTCGCGCCTTTGTCGCCCTCGAATTGGGCGTCTCGGCCCAGGATGTGGCCGGCATGGTGCTCGGCGGCCACGGGGACCAGATGGTGCCGCTGCCGCGCTTCACAGCCGTCAATGGCGTGCCCGTCACGCACCTGCTGCCGAAGAAAAAACTGGACGCCATCATCGCGCGCACACGCCAAGGGGGCGGCGAATTCTTGCCGCTGCTCAAGACCAGCGCATGGGTGGCACCAGGCGCTGCAGTCGCCCAGATGGTGGAAGCGATTCTCCTGGACCAGAAGCGCCTCCTGCCGTGCGCCGCTTACCTGGAGGGCGAGTACGGCGAGTCGGGGCTCTTCATCGGCGTGCCCGTCATCGTGGGCGCGGGCGGCGTCGAGCGCATCGTGGAGCTGCCCCTCGACGGGGAGGAGCGACGTCTCTTCCAAGAAACCGCCCAAAAAGTCCGGGAGACGCTGGCGCTCGTCAAGATCTAATAGCAAATCGCAGTAATATTTGAACTTATTGAAGGCGATTTGCTATTCTAGCGAATCTCGGAATTGCTCAATAATTAGCGAGATTCGCTATAAGACGTATTCCGGCTCGTTTCGCTCCCCGATATCCACGCGCACGTCCCGTTTCCGCACCCGCAGCGCTCGCCTTCGTGCGCGTATTCTGGCCGCCATTCGCAGGTCGTGACCACGCC
>CAYUKJ010000055.1:0-6611 GCA_964445245.1 uncultured Methanosarcinales archaeon
TCAACATCCTGCTGCACAGCAAGCTGCGCAGCTGGCTGACCATCATCGGCATCGTCATCGGGGTGGCCGCAATCGTCGCCATCGTTTCTATCGGCGAGGGCGCGCAGGCCAACGTCCAGGAGCGCCTCGGGGGCCTGGGCGCAGACCTGATCACGGTTTCCCCGGGGTTTGAGCGGGCCGCAGGCGGCTTCCACCTGCACGGAGGGCCCGGCATGGCCAGGGGCGGTGGCGGGGGCGGCGCGCCGCTCACCTCCAGCAGCAAGAACCTGACGACACGGGATGCCGACATCGCAAAGACCACGGAGGGCGTCACCTTCGTCAACGGCATCGTGTCCGGGCGGGCCGACGTCTTCTACCTGGCAGAGACCGCCACGGTTTCCGTCCAGGGAGTCGACCCGCTTGCATGGGTCAACATCAATACCGCGGAGCTTGAGTCGGGACGCTACCTCACGCCCGGCGACAGCAACGTCGTCGTCTTGGGCAGCCGGGTCGCGAAAACCACCTTCAAGCAGCCGCTGGCGCTGAACCGCAATATCCTCATCGAGGACAGGCTGTTCAAGGTTGTCGGCCTCCTCAAGGAGTCCGGCGGCTTTGGCGGGGACGACAGCCGCATCATCATGCCCGTCGCCCAGGCGCGGACGATCCTGGAGGATGCGGGCGAGGACAAGCTGGATTCCATCGTCGTCAAGGCCGGCGACGCCGCCCAGGTCGACCAGGTCGCGGCCGACATCGAGGCCCGCCTCATGCTGTACCGGCACGTGACCGCTCGGACCAAGGACTTCAGCGTCGTCTCGTCGAAGGCCACGCAGGAGCGCATCCAGGACGTCACACAGACCTTCACCATCTTCTTGGGCGCCATCGCCGCCGTCTCCCTGCTGGTCGGCGCGGTGGGCATCGCCAACACGCTGTTCACCTCCGTCCTCGAGAAAACCAAGGAGATTGGCATCATGAAGGCCATCGGGGCGCGGAACCGGGACATCATGAGCATCTTCCTGCTGAATTCCGGCCTCGTCGGGCTGGTCGGGGGCATCCTCGGCATCGCATTAGGCTCGGCGATTTCCGCCCTGCTGCCCAACGTGCTGACCTCGCTTGGGCCCGGAGGGCCCGTCAAGACCGTCATCCCCACCAGCCTCCTGCTGGGGGCACTGGTGCTTTCTGTCGGAATCGGCATGATGGCGGGGGCCATTCCCGCGTATCGGGCCTCCAAGCTCAAGCCCGTCGACGCCTTGAGATACGAGTGATCCTCGCGGCCCGCCCAGGGGCTTGGCCTGAAAGCACCGGGGCTACTTCATCCTCACCAGCCGTCCCTCCTTCCTGGCTTTCTGGAACGCCCAGCGGTTGAACCAGATGGCCAGGATGAGCCACACTCCGGCCACCGCAAGGAAGCGGACCGGGTGCGGCTCGGCCATGCCGACAACGGCTTTCAGCAGGTCGAAGGCGTGGGTTGTTGGGAGAACTTGAACCGCGGTCTGGACCGCCTTGGGGAACACGGCGAGCGGATAGAAGACGCCGGAGAGGACTGCCATGACGTCGGCGAGCGCGTAGAGGAAGGCGTAGGAGTCGCTGCCTTTGAGGAACGCCACGCCCAGGCTGATGAGGGCCATGATGATGCCGCATACTACGGCGGCCAGGACTCCCGCAAGGAACAGGCCCCAGTCCGGCACCGTGAACCCGAAGAAGACGCGGCCCATCGCCAGGAACATCGCGGCGACGATACCGGCTTTGAAGACTGAACTGAGCAGCCCGCCCATAAGCACTTCGGCGACCCGGATGGGGGTCACGAAGAGGTGCTCCAGCGAGTTGTGCCAGTACTCGTCCATGATGCCTTGGACCGGCTCCATCTGGAAGTGGTAGAGGACCCGCCACCCCAGCGCCCCCAGGACGATCATGCCCAGTATGCGCGCGTCGTCGGTCACATAATTTGCAAAGAGCGCCGTGCTCAGCAGGAGCACGAAGGGCCAAATCGAGACGTCCAGCAGCCGGAAGCTTTCGGCCCGCATGATGATAAACGACCGGTAGGCCTGCGACCAGATCCGGGACAGGCTAAGCCTCGTCATTTTCCAGCCCCCGCTTCGTCAGTTTCAGGAAGACGTCCTCAAGTGTGGGCTCCTCGAGGCGCACCGACTCGACTTTGGCCTTGGCCTCGGCGAGGCACTCGAGGACAGGATGCATTACTGCCCGGTCTTTCACGAGGAGGCGCGCGACCTCGCCGTGGCGGTGCGCGCCGTCGACGCCCGCGAGCCCCCGCAGGACGTCCAGCGCGGCGTCTGGAATCACGCCGCGGATCTCAATCGCCTCTTCGGTGCGGACCATCGCCTTCAGCGAGGCAGGCGTACCCTGGGCCACGATGCGGCCGTCGGAAATCAGCGCGATGCGGCCGCAGAGCTCCTCGGCTTCGCGCATGTAGTGCGTCGTGAGCAGGATTGTGCGGCCCTCGGCCCGCAATGATGCGATGAATGCCCGCACGTGCTGGGCCGCGTCCACGTCCAGCCCGACGGTGGGTTCATCCATGAGGAGGAGCTTTGGGTCGTTGAGGAGGGCCTTGGCGATGAAGAACCGCTGGCGCCAGCCGCTGCTGAACTCGCTGACGTACTGGTCGCGCCGGTCCCACAAGCCGAGTGTCTTGAGCAGGGACTCGATGCGCGCCTTTGCGTGCGGCACTTCGTAGAGGTAAGCGTAATAGCGCATCAGCTGCGCAAGCGTGCACTTGTGCAGGACGCCCCCGAAGCCGCGGACCATGTTGAGCGACTGCTGGATGGCCTGAAGGTCGCGCACAAGGTCCTTGCCCAAGACCGTGACGCGCCCGGCGTCCGGGCTCGTCGTCCCGGCCAGGATCGAGATGAGCGTCGTCTTGCCCGCCCCGTTTGGGCCCAGCAGCCCGAAGATCTCGCGCTCCTCGATCTGGAGCGAGACGTCGCGCAGGGCATGGATGACGGTCTTGCGGCTGGTGAAGCGCTTCGAGAGGCCGGTGATCGTGACCGCGTGCATGGCCAAGGCCGCCATCCCGGCGATTTAAAAGCTTTGCTCTATTTTGGCCCTGTTGAGGCCTTCAGGAGAGATTCTCCATCGGGATGAAAAAGAAAGTTAGCACCCCGGATTTCCCCTCCAGGCGCGCAGCAGGCTGAAGAGATCGCTCATGCGCAGCGACCCGCGGAACCATGCGCTGACGGCTCCTTGGATTTCCAGCAGCGTGACGCAGTCGCAAGGGGGCTGGTTTTGTGGCACGGGGCAGCTTTCGCCGGGAACAAGTTGGAGCTGAAGGGTCTTTGAGGCGTCCATGGTGACGGCCTGCGTCAGCGTCGTAAAGCCGTCCTTGCTGACCTGTACGGTGTGCGGCGTCCGCGCTTCAACGCTTGGCTGTCCCTGGCGGGGACCCCCATAAAAGCGGGCCTCGGTGAGAGTGAGGCGCCCGGTTCGGCCCGCGGCGTCTGTGGCGCCCGCGAAAACGGGACCGCCGCGCGCATCGTAGATGGCGATTTGGGCGCCGTCCACCGGGGCGCCGAGGGGATCCACCACCTCCAGGTCCAGATGCCAGTCCACGAAGTACTCGTAGGCGGTCGGCAGATTGCCCATCCAGACGCTCGATAGATTCAGTGAAGCCCCGCTTAGCAGCGCGGTGTCGATGAGGTGAATGTTGCTGACGCGGCTGCCTCCCGATGTGCCGGAAGAGAGGGTGTAGTAGTTAATGGAGTTTTGGCCCTTGATGAGCGTGTTGGAGAGCAGCGTGGAGTTGATCATGACGGCCGAGTAACTGCCATAGCTGCCCAACATGATGTTGACGCTGTTGCTCTCTAGGGTGTTGTTGATGTAGCGGGTGTTTGCGCGCCAAGACGCCGGCTCCAGTCCCACGGCCACGTTGCCGGCGTCGACCAGTCGAACCGAAACCGTGTTGTTCGACACCACGTTGCCCTCGCCGTGGCACCCGATGGCAAGGCCGACCACGAGGGTTCCGTTGTCGGGGTAGCCTTCGAGGTAGTATTCGTCAAAGTCGCCGATGCCGAGGATGGCGTTGCCGTCCACTCGGTTGCCGGCGCATGTGCCTACCCAGTCCTTGAGGCGGATGCCGTCTTTGGCGTATTTCCCGTATTCGGGGTTGGGCGCCTGCGAGAGCAGCGAGATATTGTTGTCGTGGACAGAGATGTTGCCACCCACGACCTGCAGGCCCTCGCCTGGGTCGGCCACGATGAGGTTGTTGAAGACGCGCGTCCCGTTGGCGTTATAGAGATTGATCGCGTGGTGGTTGGTGATCACGCTGTTGGACGTGACATTATTGTACGCAATCAAGCTGTCAAAGTTGCGGGTGTGCGATAGATAGATGCCGCCCCAGGCCTTGCCGGACCGGACGGTGTTGTTGAAGAAGACGCCTCCCGAGAAGCCGGCGATCGTGTTGGGGATCATGACGGGGGCGCTCAGTTGGTGCCGGTTGAAGACGGATGGAGAATCGCTTTCGGCTTCTGAATGGAGGATGGCTGTCGACTTGGCGTAATTGAGGTAGAAACCCGCGGCTTCCATGCCGGCCGCCAAGGCCCGTATGCTGTCGATGATGAGGCTCGATCCGCTGCTGTAGACGGCGTGTCCGCGAGTGCTGTTGCCGCGGCCTTGGAGAATGCGGCCGTTGCGGACGAGGATGTTGGAGCGTGCATAGAGATACACCCCCCAGTTGTTCCGTGGCCGCAGATCGAGCTGGTCGAAGGACATGTTGTGGTGCCACTTGTTGGCTGGGCCCCGCCACTCCTGGACGATCCAATGGACCCGGTACTGGCTGGCCGTGGGGCCGGTGGTGAAGATGTTTTCGTTGGGATAGGAGACGTTGCCCGCCCAGCTGTACACAAGCACACCGTCTTCGCGTTCGACTGAGATGTTGAGGATTGGTGCATAGCAGGGGGGTGGCACAGCGCAATACCAATCGCCGGCCTGGAAGCTTGGGATGAACATGGCGGCGGCCGCCGTGCTGGTGGGCAGCCACGCCCAACCAGAAACGATTTCCTCGCCAGAATCCGGGGGCTCCTCGATTTCCAGGTACCAGCCGTCGAGGAGTGCGCGCCGGGAGGTGCGCCAGCGCTTGGCATGAGGTGCGCGGGAAATATCCCAATCGCTTGGGACGTCGCCAGCGCCTTGTTCAAATCCCGGGTTGGGCAGGCCCAGCGGGCGTGGAAAGTTCTGGTACGTGTCGTAGGTGACGGTGTGGCCGTTGAGGTCGAGGGTGATGTCGTTGGCATTGATGACGAAGGCGCCGGTCTCGGCCGTCGCGTCGTTTTGGAGGACATATCTTGTGTTGGCCTGGTTGAGCGTCATCGGCGTGGCGAGGTAGCCGCCGGCCAGGGTGACGGTATTCGCGCGTTCTAGGGGCGTCGTGAAGGTTTGGTCGGCGCTGATCGCAGTCTCGCCCTCCGGCGTCGTGGAGATGACCCGGTAATGATATGCCATGGCTGGCGCCAGGCCGCGCACGTCGATGAGGTGCGTGCGGGCGCGGGTGTTGGTGTAGGAGGTCTGGCCATAGGCCGCGCTGATGCCGTACTCGACGCGGCCGGACGTGTACGGATCGGTGTCCCACATGATCAGGGCGGCGTCGGGGCGCAGGGCCTGGGGGATGACCTTGACGTTGGCCACCTCGAAGCCAAGGGTGGGTGCGGTCAGGAGGAGCCCGCACAGGATTAACAGGTAGAGGGGACGGGCTAGCATGCAGGATCCCCCCTCCAGGCACGCAGCAGGCCGAAGGAACACAAGATGAAAGGGAAACGATTCAGCGGGGGGATGGATGAGTTGTCTAGCATTGGGCCCTCATGGTCCCTCTTTTCGGGTTGAGTCTGGCGGCGGATTCGAGGGGATTGGCGTCGTCAGTGCCATGTCGATGGCCTCCGGGTTCCAGCCCTTTTCTGCGAGGGCAGCCCGGATCTGGTCGTTCGTGAAACCTCGGCTGCGGCACAGCTTCGTGTAGTCGATGAGGGCGCTGAGTGTCTCATCGCTGGGCGGCGCGCGCCCTTTGCGCAGGCGCACGTACAGGGCAGCGCCCATGGCCAGGGCGGCCAGGCCCATCAGGAGCCATCGCAGGGCGGCGAGGCGCGACTGCTCAATGGGAAGCTCGACGCCCGCTTCCTCGAGGAGGGATGTGGCGGGCTCCGCATGGCAGGCACCCCCATACCAGTGCCCGCCGCAGACGCCCCCGCAGTCGGGGGGCTCCCCGTTTTGGTTTTGGAGGCCGTCGGTGCAGCTTTCTGTGGCCAGCGGGGCGGGGGCGGCGCCCTTTTCGTTGCCGACGATGGCGAAGAGGCCGTACTGAGTCGTGACCCCCTTGTAGTATTCGTGGGGTTCTCCGGCGGCCTCGGGGTCGCTGGAGACATGGCGGGTCGCAAGCGGGGCCCAGGTCGTGGTCCAGGCCCAGAGGGCCATGGTGTCGGCGTCCACCTGGTTGTCCTGGATCCATCGCCGCGGGACCTTGAAGGAGATTTCGCCCCGCTGGATGCCACGCAGGTTTGCGGTGAGCTTGAAGTACTTGTAGACGTTTCCGGGCGGTGCTTGGGGGACGTCGGTCGCGTCGGAATAGTTCAGCTGTAGCGTGCCGTAGGATTTGTAGCTGGTCGAGACCTCGTAGACCTCGGTGCTAAAGCTGG
>CAYUKJ010000055.1:6621-7252 GCA_964445245.1 uncultured Methanosarcinales archaeon
CCCGCCTCCACCGCCTCCGCCCCCGCCGCCTCCACCGCCCCCATCTCCGCCGCCTGGGTCACCTGAAGTGCAAGCCGGGTCGGCCCCGTCGCAGTCGGAGTCGAGCCCGTCGCCGCACGTCTCGGCTGCGGTGGGATAAATGGTAGCGTCCTCGTCGGCGCAGTCTGCTCCTGGGGTCACATAATAGCCAAGTGGGAGGCTTCCACCGGTGCAGAGCTGCACGGCGCCCGCTGCAGGATGGCCGTCCCTGTCCTGGTCGGGGTAGCCATTGAGGATGATCCAGACTGCGGCGTCATTGTCATTGCAGTCGATGGGTCCGCAGCCGGGCGTGGCGTTCCAGCCGTCGCCGTCGCTGTCGGTTGGGGACGTGCAGGCGCTGGGTGCCGTCACATCAAGGCTCGTGTCGCCGATGATGGCATACTCGTCCGTGCTCGGGCTGCTCTCGAAGAGGAATGTCCCGCTCAGGGTGGCGGTGCCGCCCGTGCCTGGGGCGGTGAGGACGTAGGTGAGCGTGGTGCTGGGTGCGGGCGTGTTCAGGTCGAAGTAGGCCCATTTGAGATGGCCCGGCGTCGACGTGTTCCCGGTTCCCGGGTTGCTCACCGAAAAGCCCGTGGGGATGACTTCGTCGATG
>CAYUKJ010000056.1:0-7180 GCA_964445245.1 uncultured Methanosarcinales archaeon
CGGAGAGGAGGGGGAACATCGGATTCTCCAGCTTCCAGAGCCGGAACGTGAGCAGGCCGAGGAGGCCGGACAGGCCGAAGACGAGGGCTGCCCAGCCCCGCCGGCGGTCGCGCAGTATCATGAAGAGGGCGATGGCAGCCAAGGCGTAGCCCATGACGGCTTCGAGGAGGGGGTAGCCGTATCTGACGACCATTGAGAACACAGGGAATAGGAGGAGGCTGAGGACGAGGCCGCCAAGCGAGCCGAGGACCGTGAGCTTGACTGCCATGAGGCCGAAGCCGCGCAGGAGGTAGCGGTGGCCGGGCAGGACTCCCAGGCCCGTGTCAGCCTCAGGAGCGCCCAAAAAGATGGCGGGCAGCGGGTCCAAAAAGGACTGCGCGACACTCATGGCGATGATGAAAATGGCCAGTTCAAGTCCAGAAAAAATCTTGAGCAGGGCCGGAGCGGCCGCAAGCAGCAGCGTGCAGACAAGGTTGACGTGGACGCCGGGCAGAAGGCCCGCGATGGCCCCGGCGAGGATGCCGGCTCCGAGGACGATGAGCAGCTCCCACATCCAGCCCGCCTAGTGGGCTGTCTTTTTCTCTTGGATGCCGGCAGGGCCGGAATTTTTCCGGATTATCCGGAGGGGTTCCGGGAGGGGCCAGAATTGGCCGCGCCTTGCTCGCGGCACAGCGCCGCGTAGAGGCCGCCTTGGCCTGTACTGCAGAACCCCCACAGGACTCTCCTGGTGGTTGGGGGTGGGTGGGCGGGACTATCGTCCCTGGAGCCTGTTCGATGGGCAGCGATGAAAATGCCGGGGAGGCGGGGCTACGGTCACTGAGGAGTCCCCAGGACTCCAAGGCTCAGCACTGCCGCAGTAGTGCTGTTGGAGTGCGCCCACGCGGCCCGCCCTACAGCCGAGGAGATTATAAGCCCTGACTCAGCCCTCATCCCGGCCAAGGCAGCCCCCGCACAGACATTTTCATCGCAGCCTTTTCTAGGAGAACATTTAAATATACGGATGCCCGGTGGCGCAGGCATAGTGGTGCCTCATGGCAACCGACCTCAGCGACTTCCTAGAACTGGAGGACCAGCCGGCCCACGACCCGATTGCCCTGTTGGACGGGTTCTGCGGCCGCCGCGACGTACCGGTGTACTACAAAGGGGATTGCAGGGACGTGTGCGCGCAAAGCGACTACGGCGATGCCTGCCCGATGGGGGACTGCCCATACTTCCAGCGGGTCATCTGCCTGTCTCCCGCGTACGAGGGCATCCTGTTCCACGACCAAGAGTGAGCGCGCGAGCGCCGCCGTGCCCCTTTAAGGTATGGGGGACTGTAAACTTTTTTTTAATTCCTCCCTATAAGAGGATGGAGGGATAAGAGCGGGGGATGGGGCGGCGGCCGCCCGCAGGCGGATCATTTCAACAGGGCCATCGCAACAACAAACGTTAAAAAGGCCCATTTTAAACCAGCCCTTTGGCATGAAACGGAACCTGAAATACACGTATTGGGGAAGCGGGGCGCTCTTCCTCCTCGTCTTTGTCATGGCCGCCTGGGGGGCCAGCCGGGCCTTCATGTCGGACCTGGTGCGGCAGAACATGCAGTCGCTGGGCCAGACCTTCGCGACGGTCTCGCCCAAGCTCTTCCTCATCCTCATCCTCTTTCTCATCATCCGGCTGCTCTCCTACCTGGTCATCGAGATCCTGTTCAAGAAGATCGCGGTCTTCAACTACCGCAAGTCCGACCTGGGCGGCATCGCAAGCGTCCTCAAGCTCGTGCTCTGGGTCGTCTTCGTCATCATGTCGCTTGGCATCCTCTTCGAGAATGTCGGCGCGCTTTTGACCTCGCTTGGCCTCGTGGGCTTCGGGATCACCTTCGCCCTCCAAAAGCCCATCCTCAACGCGGTGGGCTGGCTCAATATCCTCTTCCGGGGCATCTACAGGGCAGGGGACCGCATCAAGATCGGGGCTGTCAAGGGCGACGTCAAGGAGATCAACGTCATGAACACCGTCCTGTACGGGGTCCTGCCGACGTCTGACCAGCGCAGCAACAAGATTGTCACGATCCCCAACGAATTGGTGCTCACTGCCGACGTCGAGAACTACACGCAGGAGGGCCGCTTCCTCGTCGAGGAGCTGGGGATCCTGGTCACGTACGAGAGCGACTATGCGCGGGCGCAGGAGCTCCTCCACGATGTGGCTGTTTTGGTGCAGCAGGAGAACCGCGACGCGGTCAAAAGATCCGTCATCCAGGAGAAGGAGTCCAACGAGAAGAAGCTCATCAAGCTGGGCGAGCGCCTCCTGAGCAACGAGCGGGCCAAAAACGACCTCTCCAAGTTCCTCATCAAGCAGCTGGAGGCGCGCGCCAGGGAGCTCGACAAGACGATGGAGGACCTGGAGGAAGAATACAAGCCCCGCGTGCGCCTGGAGATGCGCGACTCCGGCCTGGAATTGCTCCTGTACTTCGAGACGCCCTACGACCGCAAGAAGGCGACGCGCACGAAGATCTTCACGGGGTTTCTGGAGGCCATCAGGGGCGAGAAGAACGTCAAGGTCGCGTATCCGCACATGCAGGTGCTCCTGCAGAACAAGAAGTTCGGTTGAAACCTTCAGGGCCCGTTCTCATTCCTCAGTATTCATCACCCGGACTTGGCCTGACTGTGACGGGAATTCTGCTTGTGGCTGCCCGGTACCCCCAAGGGGGCCTCTCCCACACCGTTTCTTTATTTTTCCTGCTCTTCTAAAATCTTGTCAAACAGCGACGCGAACGTCCCGTAGCCCTGGTTGCCGTCGATGCGGTATTTGCCGTTGATGAAGAAGGTGGGCGTGACTTTGACGCCGTACGCCTTGCCGGCGTTGTAGTCGCGCAAGACTTCGGCGGCATGGGTGTTCTTGGCCAGGCAGTCAGAGAAGGCCGCCTTGTCCAGGCCCAGTTCGTAGGCATAGCCAGCCAGGTCGTCGTCGGAGAGCTTGTCCTGGTTATTGACGGCCAAGTCGGCGAACTCCCAGAACTTTCCGGCCTCGTTGGCACAGGCGGCCGCCTCTGCGGCTCGCGCGGCCTGGGGGTGGCGCTTCTCGATGGGCATGTCGCGGTATACCCAGCGGACCTGGCCGCTGTAGTCTGTGAGGAGTGCGGGGAGGGTGTTGAGGTGGAAGCGGGCCGTGAAGGGGCATTGCAGGTCGCCGAACTCGACGACGGTGATGGGCGCATCCAGCGGCCCAAGGGACGGGTCGTCGTCGGCCAGCTCTTCAATCGCCACGGCCGCGGCAACAGGCGCCCCGCCATTGCGGAGGACAAGGGCTGCAAAGCCGAGGCCGGCGGCGATGAGGACGGCAAGCCCGATGACGAAGGTCCGGTTGTTCATGGTGCCTCAGTGCTCATGCAGCCTCAGAGGAAGGGACTCAACTCTGGCGCTCGGCCGGCCAGCGCACCGGCGGCGACCCCGCAGCCGCCGGCGGGGGCCTGGGGGGCCTGGCCTTCGGGGCTGTAGGGCTCGAAGTTGTAGGGGACGGCGCCAGTCGTCTTCTGCTCCTCTTCGCAGGCCGATATAAGAGCGAGGAGGGCAAGGACTCCGACAACAAACCAGAGACGCATAGTGACCACCACCGTTTAAAGGGCGATACGTTTGGAGGGCGAGATTTTATTTAAATATCTTGTGAAGCATTCCGGGGTTGTTTAAAAACGAGCTTCGTTGCGGCTCTGTCCGGAGTCTCGCTCCGCTCGGCCTTTGCTGCCTGCTCGCCTGCGCGGAGTTTGGCCGTTGATGGACGTTCCCCGTAGGGGGCAACCCCCTTGTCCATGCTGCGGCCTGCAACGACAGGGCTCGCCCTGAGGGCAGCAAAGGCCTCTCCGGACAGAGCCCTTCGTTGCTATGCCATCGGAGCGGCAAGGGGGGCCACAAGGGGCGCCGGTTTCTTGGCATGGAGCGGGCAGAGTATCGGCGTCGGGGCGGGGATCTTTTTCGAGAGGGCTTTCCAGTCGAAGCCGTCTTGGAGCATCTGCCCGCCCAGGTCCGCGATCGCAATCTGGCTGTCGATGAGGCGCTTGAGCGTGTAGATGACGGGCCGGCCTCCCCACAGGCATGCCCCGACGAGCTTCTGGTCTTTGAAGACGAGCTTCTCGAAGTGCTGGCCGTCGTTGAGGAATCGCGAGTGGACGATGAACTCGCCCCCGGTCTTGACGGGCTCGATGGCGCCGACCCAGTAATAGATGAGGTCGAAGAGGAACGTGAAGCCGATGGGAGCGCCGTGGCGGTACGCGATGGGGCCCGGGCAGCTCGCGTTGTGGCCCGCGACCTTTCCCATGTCGCCGGCGGGGGCCCAGAGCTTGACATAGTCGCGCTCGCCGGTGGCCGGGTTTTGGGGCGCGGCGACGTCGCCGGCAGCCCAGATATCGGGCAGGCTGGTCTCCATGCGCTCGTTGACAAGGATGCTTCTGTCGGCTCGGATCCCGCTGCCCCCGATGAGGCCCAGCTCCGAGTGGGCGCCCACGGCAAGGCGCACTGCGTCGGCGTCCAGGAGCCGGCCCTTCTGGGTGCGGACCTGCGCCACGCTGCCGTTGCCATCGCCCAGAAATTCGGCGACTTGGTCGTCCAAGACGATCCGGACCCCCTCGGCCACGAAGCGCTCGATGGCCAGTTGGTTGACGACGGCGTCCATGAAGCGCGGATTGAAGCGGTCCTCCTTGACCACCAGCGTCACCTCTGCGCCCAGGTGGCGGTAGCAGTCGGCGGTCTCAAGTGCCAGGACGCCGCCCCCGACGACGACGACGCGGTGGGTGCGGCCGCGCCCGGCCACGGCGTCCTCGGCGTCCGCGAGGTCGTAGAGGAAGCGGATGTTCTTCAAGGACCGGCCGGGGACGGCGAGGTCGTTGGGCGTGGCGCCGGTGGCGAGGATGAGCTTGTCGTAGGTGAGCTCTCCGCCCTCGTAGAGGAGCCTGCGCCCGGAGGGCAGGACCTTCGTAACAGCCTTCGGGATGAAGGTGATGCGCCTGTCCGCGTACCACGCCGGGGGCTTGAGGAAGAGCTGCTCGCGCGTCTTCTTGTCCTTTAAGTATAGCTTGAGGAAGATGCGCTCGTAGGTGGGCACGCCCTCATCGCCGAACATGACGATGTCGCCGGACGGATCGTTGCGCCGGATCTCCTCTGCGGCGGACAGGCCCGCAATCCCGTTGCCGACGACGGCATAGGTGGTCATGGAAAGTTCATCTCTCTCCGCAAGAATGATATGACGTGAATTCAGTCACGGAGCCACCTTTGACATTGGCCTTTCGGCAATTTGCCACGGGGCTGGCCCGGCACCCCGCAGGGGCCAATCCCCGCCGGGCCGCCCGTGGCAACTCTGGCGAAGGTGCATGGCACCCGAAGGGTGGAGCGCGATGGAAGGGACGTTGGCCACGGTGCGGGCCGGGGGGTCGCCCCCTGCGGGGGTGGCCCGCACCCGTGGCTTGTTCCAATCTATTTCCTCGTCCGAATACTTGCGGCGTGAAAACACGCGATACGATGAATTTAAAGAACCGATCATCTCCATTTTTGCAGCAATGGCGCGATGTCGCGGTGGAAGGTGTCCTGCTCGACGAGCGGCGCGGACTTGATTTGGCTGACGCCGTCCTCGTAGGTGGGCGCGGACACCTGGTAGAGGACGCCAAGGGGCAGGGGGTCGTGCTCCATGCACTTCCGGAAGGCGGCCTCCTTGTCCGTGCGATCGTGTTGGGGCTCTTTCTCCTCGAGCTTGTAGGTGTGGGCCTTGTACCAGGCCGGCGTGTTGACGAGGTTGTACGTCGTGCAGGGCTGGAAGATGTCGACGAGTGCGAAGCCCTTGTGCCGGACGGCCGCCGTGATGAGGGCGGCGAGGTGCGCGACGTCGTTGGAGTAGGCGCGCGCGATGAAGCTCGCGCCGGCGGTGAGCGCGAGCGCGAGCGGGTTGACGGGGACTTCGAGGGAGCCCTCCGGTGTCGTCGGGCTTTTCGTGCCCTTTTGGCTGGTGGGGCTGTACTGGCCCTTCGTGAGGCCGTAGACGGCGTTGTTCTGCACGAGGTACGTGATGTCGAGGTTTCGCCGGCAGGCGTTGAGTAAATGGTTGCCGCCGATGCCGTAGCCGTCGCCGTCGCCGCCCAAGGCGATTATGGTGAGGCGGTGGTTGGCAAGCTTCACGCCCGTAGCCACCGGCAGCGTGCGCCCGTGGAGGCCCTCAAATCCGTAGGCCTTGACGTAGTGGGGCAATTTGCTGCCGCAGCCGATGCCGCTGACGAGGACGACGTCCTCGGGCTCTAGGGCGAGGGCGGAGAGGGCTTTTTGGACGGCCGTGAGGATATAGTAGTCCCCGCAGAAGGGGCACCATGTGGGGACGATGTCGCCGACGTAGTCGGCGGGGGGGTGCGGGCTCATGGCCGGGCCGGCCCCTGGGGGAAGAGGCCGGTGGAAAGGGCGGGCGGCGCCGGGATGGGCGGGATTGAGGGCGCCTTTTGGATGAGGGCGGTCTTGAGGGCCTTGGGCGGGGCCGGGGGCTGGAGGGTGGGGGAGGGCGGAGCCTGCCCGTAGATCTTCAGGATGCCGTCGACGATGTCGCTTGGCGAGAAGGGCCGGCCGTCGTACTTGAGGAGCGCGTGGTCGAAGCCGAGGCCGTTGTGCTGCTTGATCCAGCCGGCCAGCTGCGCAGTCTGGTTTCCCTCGATGACGAGCGTGCTTTTGGCGCGCCGCATGACGCGTGTGATCGCGTCGTCGTGGAGGGGCTGTATGTACCTGATTTGGAGGAAGTTGCAGGTGATGCCGTGGGCCGCGAGCTGCTCCATGGCCTCCAGAATGGCGCCCTTCGTGGAGCCCCAGCTGACGATCGTGAGGTCTGCCTCTTCGGGGCCGACGGGGGCGGGCGGGGGCAGCTCTTTCTTTGCGGCCTCAAGCTTGCGCCAGCGCTTGCGGACCATCATGACGCGCCAGGTTTCCTCCTCGCGCTCGTGGCCGGCCTCGTCGTGCTCGTAGCTGGTCGCGACGTGCATGCCCTTGGGCTGGCCGGGGATGCTGCGCGGCGAGACGCCGCTTGGCGTGTCCTGGTAGCGCAGGTATGCGGGGAGGCGGGCAAGCTCGTCGTTGGAGATGAAGCCGCCGCGGCGCGGGGGGTGCATGTCCTGGAATTCGTCGATTGTCTTGTAGGACTCCCCGAGGTACTTGTCGGAGAGGAGTATGACGGGGAGGTGGTGGGCCTC
>CAYUKJ010000057.1:0-7138 GCA_964445245.1 uncultured Methanosarcinales archaeon
CGTCTGCGCAGGCCGGGACATAGAGGACGTGCTCGGCGAGCGTGCGGATCTCGGTGTCGCCGTCGGTGGCGATCGCGAGGACGCGGCCCTTGCGGGCGAGGACTTCCTGGATGTTCGAGAGGATCTTGTCGTAGTGCTTGTCGCGCGTGGCGAGGACGATGACGGGCATGTTCTCGTCGATGAGGGCGATGGGGCCGTGCTTCATCTCGGCGGCGGGATACCCCTCGGCGTGCACGTACGAGATCTCCTTGAGCTTGAGGGCGCCTTCGAGGGCGACGGGGTAGTTGAGGCCGCGCCCGAGGTAGAGGGCGTGGGCGCTTCCCGCGAACCGGGCGGCCAGGGCCTGGATTGTGGCGTTCGTGGAGAGGATGGCCTCCATGTGGGCGGGGACGGCCTTGAGGGCGCGCGCCAAGTCGGCGATGCGGCCGGGCTCAAGCGTCCGGCGACGGGCCGCAAGCGCCAGCGCGATCTGGTAGAGGACGGCCAGCTGGCAGGTGAACGCCTTCGTGGAGGCGACGCCGATCTCGGGGCCCGCGTGCAGGTAGACGCCCCGGTTGGCCTCGCGCGAGATGCTGCTTCCGACGACGTTCACGACGCCAAGCACCTTGGCGCCGCGCCGCTTGGCCTCGCGCAGGGCCTCCAGCGTGTCGATAGTCTCGCCGGACTGCGAGATGGCGATGACCAGGTCCTGCGGCGTGATGAGGGGGTCGCGGTAGCGGAATTCGGAGGCGTACTCGACGACCGTGGGGATCTTGGCGAAGTGCTCCAGGTAGGACTGGCCCACGAGGCCCGAGTAGTAGGAGGTGCCGCAGGCGACCAGGACGATGCGGGCCACGTCGTCGAAGAAGCCGTCCTCGAGGCGCAGGCCGCCCAGCATCACGCCGGCCTCTACGAGCCGGCCGCGCATCGCGGTGCGCAGGCTCTCGGGCTGCTCGAAGATCTCCTTCTGCATGAAGGTCTCGAAGCCGCCCTTTTCGATCTGGCTGATGTCAAGGGCGAGCGTCGCGATTTCCTTGTCGATGGGCTCGTCGGAGAGGTTCGTGATGGCGCAGCCGCCGGCGCTGACGCGGGCGACTTCGCCGTCGTCGAGGTACATGACGCGCTTGGTGTGCGCGACCACAGAGGCCGGGTCGCTGGAGAGGAACCATTCGCCGTCCCCGACGCCGACTAGGAGGGGGGAGCTGGCGCGGGCGGCGACGATGCACTCTTCCTTCGCGGAAATCACTGCGATCGCGTAGCTGCCCCGAACCAGGTGGAGGGCCTTGCGGACAGCCTGCATGAGGTCGTCGGCGTGGAAGCGCTCGATGAGGTGCGCCAGGACCTCGGTGTCTGTCTTGGACGCGAAGCGGTGGCCCTCGGCTTCCAGGGCCTCGCGCAGGGCGCGGTGGTTCTCGATGATGCCGTTGTGGATGAGCGCAAGGTTTCCGGTGCAGTCGGTGTGGGGGTGCGCGTTCTCGCAGGTGGGCTCGCCGTGGGTGGCCCATCGCGTGTGAGCGATGCCAAGCGTGCCCGTCGGCTGCTCGCGCGCCACCGCGGCGCGCAGGTTCGCCAGCTTGCCGGGCGTCTTGACGACTGTGAGCGCATGGTTCTTGAGGGCTAATCCGGCCGAGTCGTAGCCCCGGTATTCCAGGCGGGCGAGCCCGTCCAGGAGGAGGGGGGCCGGATTCCGGGGTCCGAGGTAGCCAAAGATGCCGCACATCCGCGTTGTGGGTGGACCGCTTCCATATAAGCTTAATTCAGAGTTTCACCAGCGTGTGTATTCTGTAAAAAGCCTATTCATCCCCTATTTCAAAAATAATAGACGCTTTGGACTGCATTTACAATTTAAAGGATAAAACGTTCTTTAAATAAACGAAAACGAATTTTTTAATCGCCTTATAAAAATTAATTTATAGAAATTTATATAAATATTATGAAATCATTCAAAACAATGGTCCAGTACAGGATCCTGCGCGAGGACGCGGGGCGGCTCGACGAGGCCCCGACGCACCTCCTCCACCAACCCGACTTGAGCGTCCTCAATGACCATCTGCGCCTCCGCATTCTCGAACTCCTCGGCAAGGAGCCGCTGTATCCGGCCATGATCGCCAGACGCCTCCAGGTCCATGAGCAGAAGATATACTACCACATCAAGCAGCTGATGAACGCGGGCCTGCTTGAGGTCGTCGAGCGCAAGGCCGTCCGCGGCACGATGGCCCGCAAGCTTCGGGCCAAGGCCCTCAACTTCTCCATCCTCCTCGGCAAGTCCTGGCAGCCCTTCCAGGGGCCGGGGACGAAAGAATCGCCCTTCTTCGAGTTCCTCCAGCCCTTCCTGGACACCGGAGTCTTCACCGGCAAGATCGTCGTCGGCAGCCCCGACCCCCACGGGCCGTACAAGGCCTCTGCGCGCGATGGGCACTATGCGATAGACCTGGCTGTCGCGCTGGGGCGCTATGCTGCGCTGCCGCCCGGCTTTGCGGTCGTCCTTGACGTAGACGTCAGGCCGGCCTTCGAGCAGGACAACCTCATCGTCGTGGGCGGTCCGGGCACCAACCTTCTGGCGCAGGAGCTCAACTCGTTCCTTCCCGTGCGCCTCGACATCGCGAAGTCTGCTGACGGCTTCAGCTGCACCGGCATTCTGGGCAGGACCGGCCGCTTCACCGGCGAGACGGACGGCATCCTCGCCCGGATGCCCAACCCCCGCGCCCCAGAAAAGTCGATCGTCCTCCTCCTCGGCTTCCGCAATGTCGGGACCAAGGCCGCGGTCCTGGGGCTCACTCGCTTTCCGCAGGTCGCGCTCGCGCATTTCACGGGGCAGCAGCGCTTCGCCGCCGTCGTGCGCGGCTTCGACTTGGACGGGGACGGGAAGATCGACAGCGTGGAGCTGGTGGAATAGGGGCCGGGCCGGAGCTCCTCAGAAGGCACCCTCAAGAGACACTGGAGAGTTCCACGCGATAGGCCCGAATACGCGTTACTCCGCCGATCGTCGAAGACAGAGGGTAAATCAGGGTACGGCCTGAAACATCGGCCCTACCACGCACATCCCCTGGAATCGTCTGGATTCGCCCTGTCCGGAAATTGGTGACATACATCGAATTAGGCTCGGTGATGTTAGAAGCGTTCTTTCCGTAATATAAGACATAATCTCCTTCCAGGTCACTGAAAGGAGCTCCGTACGCGCGCACAGAATGCAGTAGGGTGAAGGCCTTGGCGGGAATGTCATACCGGTAGATCCCGATCGTGGAGTCAATCGGGTCTTCGACGACCTTGAGGGGCTCCACATGAATGAGCGCCGTGTCCCCCGTGAGCACACTATATTGGATATGGTGCGTGGAGTCGAATTGGATGGCTTCCTCCGCGCCGGTGGCGAGGTTGTACAGGCGCACCACGCCGAGCTCCGGCGTCCGCGAGCCAGAATCGAAGCGCTCGAACATGACACGGCCGCTGTCATAGGCATTGACAAGGCCCGCCGAGAGCGTGCCAAGGGGGGGGAGCTCGTAGGTCCGCAATAGGCCTAAAGCGAGGTCATATTCCACCCAGAGGGTTCCGCCGCCCGGCTTCGCCATGTAGGTGAGCAAGCCTTTTCCGTCCGAATACATGTAATCCATGGAGAAGAACGGCGGTTGTGTCTCGAAGAGCTCTTCAAGCTGGCCGGTGCCAGAATCGTACCTCCAGGTTGCGTTGGTGGCGTCGGCACTGCTATTGCTGGTACGAAAGTACACCCGGTCCCCTTCCATGACAAGTTTGCTTGAGAGCGGGGTGGGAAGGCTAACATTCCGGTTCTTCCCGTTCCGCATGTTGAGCAGGATAAGCCGCGTCATATAGCCCCCCGTTGGCCGGGTGGCCAGCGCAGCCAGGTTACCGTCGATGCGTGTGAACATGACATCGTATGCATCGTTAAAGACGACGTAGGGCTGGTCGAGGGCGCAGTCCTGGGCGCATGAGGTCCGTTCCGACTCGGCACAGAATCCGTCGCCGCAAACGGGGGGTGCGCAGTCGAAGGCGCAGTTCGAATCCGTTTCGCCGGACCCGCAGACGGTGTCGCCACAACCGAGGGCAGCAAATGAGGTGTTGGCGTCGTTTTGTCCGCAGTCGGAGGGGCAAGATAGCGGCGTTTCGGTCGAGTCGCAGGTGCCGTCGCCGCAGATCGGGCAGCCTTCATCAGTGGCGCCATCGCAGTCGTTGTCTAGGCCGTCGCCACAGGCTTCCGGGGAGGGACCGATGCCGCCGGTGCAGGTGCCCCAGGCGCCGTTGGAGCAGGTTTGCGTGCCGAACTCGCAGTCGCCGATGTCGGTGCCACAGGATTGGGTGAGGCTGTCGTCTATGATCCCGTCGCAGTCATCGTCGGCGCCATTGCAGGTTTCGGGGACGGGGTTGTTCTCAGTATTGTCCATTGCAGATGCGCAGCAGCTGTCACCTTTGGTGGTGCCTCTGGGGCAGCGGCTGGAGGCGCCGGAAAAGTCGCAGAACGTATCGACATCGTTGTCTTTGCCATCGCTGCATTGGGGCTGGGGCACGCCGCCCTTGGCTTGCCCGGTGGATTTGCAGGCGGAGATCAGCAGGAGTGCGCCAAACAGAATAAATATGATGAGCTTGTGGTTCATCGCTCGCCTCACGCGGTGACGTTAAGCGTCGGAAGAACGCTGTTATATAAACATTATTGTGCTATATAGTATATGGGAGTTATGCCCCCGGGACCTCAGGACGTGCCATGCTTTCTTTGCATGCGCATCCGAGTCATGTGCGTGCTGTTGATGGTTGATAGAGACTCAAAGCAGGCAGGTCTACTCAGCCCTACGGACTATAATAGACGCCTAAAGTGATTGATATAACAGAAAACCTAAGTTATTAATACGAATTGTTAGGTTTTCTGGATATAATAGAGCGCTTGAAGTAATAGCGAATCTCGCTGATCATTGAATAATTCCGAGATTCGCTAGTATGCACAACCTCGGCTTAAAGGCCGAGGTTGGCATGTCAAGGATCCCTGATCCTTGCATCCCAGCCATCCGGGGATGGCTGTGGATCCACAACAGCAAGGCTGTTGGGATGCACAGCAACCTTGTTGCTGGCATGCGAGCAGCATTGCTGCTCTGCATGCGAGAACCCTTGGTTCTCCGCATCCCAGAAAAAGTATTCTTTTTCTGTGGATAGCAAATCGCAGTCAATAAGTTCCAATATTTCTGCGATTTGCTATAATTAAAGATTAATGCGCTCTATTATAGCATTGACAACGCTAATACAACGCTAATTATTGTTCAACCTGCCACGGGTCCACGGGGGCACCCCGTAGGGGGCGACCCCCGCCCCCGGGACCGTGACAAACGCCTTTCCATTTGCGCTTCCTACGATGTGAAAGAATCGGCCGGCTGCAGTCTCGTTGGCCACGGCGGCTCGGCGGGGGAAACCCCCTCTGGGGTGCAGGGCCGCCCGTGGCGATTTGCCGCCAGGCTTCATCGTAGTTTCTTCCCAGGATTCTTCCCGGTTGGACCAAGGACCGAATCAGGCTCTGTCCGTAATCTCACTTCGTTCGGCCTTTGCTGCACAGCAAGCCTCGCGGCTTGCTGGCACAAGCGGACCCGGCGGTCCGCTCTGTGCCTGCTCGCGATGTGACTGGAATACGTCATGATGCCGGTTCCCCGCAGGGGGCGACCCCCTCGTCATTTTACGGGCAGTCATGATGTCGCTCGCCCGTAAGGCAGCAAAGGCACATTCCGGACAGAGCCACCGAATCAATAAAACATATATAGGGTCACCATCAAAAAGTTGTCATGGAGCCCCTGGAGCAGGCTGTGGCCTACATCAAGCGGGGGCTGCGCCAAAAGCAGCCACTCGACCAGCTCCGCATCTCCCTGCGCCAAAGCGGCTTTGAGGACGCGATGATCCACAAAGCCGCGTACCTCGCGATCGAGGCCCTGGAGGCCGAGCGCCAGGCGACCCCCCCGCCGCCTTCTCTTGGCGTAACGGACGCCTTGCAGTCCCGCACGAAGGTGCCCGAGCGCCACGGCCACCCCGCGCACCTCCTGGTCCTCGTCTTTGGCTTCGTGGGCCTCGCCGTCTTTTTGGGGATGCTCCAGACGCCCGAGACCCCCGTCGGCAGGGCCGCCGAGTCCTTTTTGGCTCGCACCGAATTCGAGAACTACTGCCTCCAGACCTTCAAGGGGCCGGACTCGGAGGTGTCGCACGCCTGGTGCAAGTTCCTCACCAAGCACGTCGACGACTACCTTGAGGCCGAACAATCCACGGACCCCAAGGCCCGCCGGAAGGTCGAGTCGGCGATCAGCACTGCGTGCTTTGAGAGGATGTCGATGTTCTTCGGGCTGTGCAGAGAATGGGAGGAGCCCTACCGGGCCTACATGGCCATCAAGGGGGCGGCGCCGGCGGACGGGAAGGCTCCGAACCAGACGAACAGCTCCGCAAATCAGTCAGGTTGAGGACGGGCCGGAAGGCGCGGGGCGCGTCGTCAAAGCCCAGGCGGGGGCAGGCCGTGTTCACGAAGACCTCGACGAACGCGAAGTCCTCCAGGGCCGCAAAGTCAAGCGTGTCGGCCAACAGGAACGTGAAGCGCTTGTCCGGGAACTCTTCTTTGAGGCGCGCGATGCCGTCGAGGTCGGCCTGGATGGGGAGCTGGCCGTACTTGGTCGTGACCAGGACGCCGACTTCGGTGGCCGCGAAGAAGGCGGCCAGGGCCGCCTGCCGCCGCTTCTCAAGGTCGCAGACCATCTCCGGCGTGACGGTGGCGCACTGCCTGGTATGGGGATTGAACGCATGCACTGGCTTGGTGTTGTTGAAGACAAGCGCCTTGGGGTGGAAGAGCCCGTCGCCGACGTAGAAGAACGCGTCGAACCCGCCCTCATAGCGCTCCAGGTTGCAGCCCAAGAGCTGCCCCGGATGGCGCGTGTGCTTCGTCTCAAGGAGGGTCACGCGCTTGCCGGCCCGCTCCAGCTGCGCCTGAAACTCCGGCAGGTACTTGATGTACTGGATTGTCGTGAAGAGCGCGACCTTCTGGGGAAGCTGGTCGAGGACGTCTGGGGGGATCGCCGGGTCGATCTTCGCGGAGGCCTCAACAAAGAGGGTTTTCATGCGTCCCACGATTCACCGCCGCTTTAAAAACCTGTTGTCCTGTAGTCAAAATATCGGAACTAGACGGCTTAATCTG
>CAYUKJ010000058.1:0-2956 GCA_964445245.1 uncultured Methanosarcinales archaeon
AGCGCCAAAGGCGCTGTGGAGCTCAAAGGCTCCAAGCCTTTGTTGGGGCGACCCCCGGTCGCTGCCGCTTCCGCAGCATGACGTGGCTCGCCCGTAAGGCCACAAACCCACATTTTCATCGCGGCCGAGCTTATATAAACAAAATAGAAAAGCTTATATATGCCACTAATTAGTAGTAAAGGTCATGTATTCGCCTGAAGAGCTCGCCGAGATTCAGGACGTGATTGCAGGAAAGACTTCCCTTCTGCCAGAACAGAAAGACTCAATCCGCCAAGGACTCCTGCCCTCGCAGACGCCGGCATGTTTGTGGCCCTTCGCCCCGCTCTACGCGACCAACCAGCCCCTCTTCCAGAAGCTTGCCGCCGACCCTAAAGTCGCCCAATTCTCGTTTTTCGGGTTCTTCCCCGCCTCGTATCCAGCGGTGTACGGGAACGACGGCGCTCCAGCGGCCAGGTTTGTTCAGGGCAACCGGGGCCTGTCGTGCCTGATCCGCCACTCGTCAGGAAAACTCGTCATCAAGCCCCTCCAAAACTCGCGGGAAACAGAAATCGCGGGCATCGCCGCCGAAGAGCAGGCGGGTCCGGCCCAATACCCCTCCCTGGACCATTTCCTCACCGAGGAGTTCGTCAAAGGAGAGTTCTTCACCCAGCTGCGGGGCGAGCGGGCCTCCTCCGAACACATGGAGTCGCTCGGGCGGCGCCTGGGCGAGATCCTGACGCGCCTGCACGGCCGGGAGATCATCTACAACGACACCATCCTCTCAGACGATTTTGGCAAGTGCCATTACCTCGTGCCGGCCTGCGCGCCCGCCCGCCTCATAGACTTCGGCGTGGCGCTCTCGCTGGACCACCACCCAGATTTCACCGACGAGGAGGTCTTCACGTTCGGGCGCACGACCCCGGAGGCGCAGCTCATGGCGTTGGGACTGCCCTCGGACGGAGACTATGCCCGGGCCGTCATAGGCCATTTCCGGCCCCTGATGCGGCGCTCGTCCAAGTCCGAGCTGCTGGCCCGCGACCTCGACTTTGTGTACGAGGGCATCGCCTTTGCGCAGGACCGCATCAAGGCGCCCGTCCGCGAGCCCTTCTTGAGCGGATTCAAGGAAACCTATTCCGGATAGGAAAGGACGTGAGCCCTGGCGACTAAAGCAAGTCCATCCGCCCTTTTTTGCGCAGTTCCTCGACGATTCTCTTTACCTCCTGCGCGCGGCTGCGCCGGGCGACGAGGACGGCGTCGCCGGCCGTGACTACAATCAGGTCGTCGGCGCCAAGGAGCGCGACCGTCCTGCCGGGGCTAAAGACTGTGTTGTTCGCGCTGCCGATGCACACATGGTCGCCGACCAGCACATTCCCTTCGGGGTCGGCGCTGTGCAGGTCGCGGATCGTCTCCCAGCTCCCGACGTCGTTCCAGGAGAAGTCGCCGCGCAGGACCGCGACGTTGCGGGCGCGCTCCATTACGGCGTAGTCGACCGCGATGCTGGGGAATTTCTGGTAGGCGTCGGCGAGGACCTGGGCGATCTCCTCGCGCCCAAGGCGCCGGCCGATCTCGTCAAGGACGGCAGAGACGTCCGGGGCGACCTCCCGGAAGGCCTGGAGGATCGTGCGGGTGCGCCACATGAACATGCAGGCGTTCCACGAATACGTGCCTGCGGCCAGGTATTGCTTGGCGGTTTCCGCATCCGGTTTTTCGTGGAAGGCGGCTGCCCGGAATATCCTGACGCCATCCTTCTCGAAGAGGGGCTCGGCGGCCTGGATGTAGCCGTAGCCGGTCTCGGGACGGGCGGGCGCAATCCCGATGGCGAGGAGCATATCGCGGTTTCGGACGAAGTCCTCTCCGGCCTCAAGCGCCGCCCGAAACCGGCCGATGTCGCCGACGAGCGCGTCGGCGGCGCAGACAAAGAAGGGCGCGTCGCCGGCCCGCCGCTCGAGGAGGACGGCCGCCACGCCGACGCTGGGCGCCGTGTTCTTGCCGACGGGCTCGCCGATGATGTTGCCAGGCGTGACGAGCCCTGAGAGCTCATGGGCGATGGCCGCCTCCTGCGCAGCGCTGGTGATTACGAGAATCTCGTCGGGCTTGGAGAGGCCAGCCAGGCGCTCGACGGTCAGGCGGATCATGCTCCCCTGCCCGGTCAGGTCGAGGAGCTGCTTGGGCCGCGCGGCCCTGCTGGCAGGCCAGAACCGCTCTCCGACGCCTCCGGCGAGAATGACTGCGAACATGATGCCGAGTACCTCGTATGGACTCGGCGGGATTTGAACCCGCGGCCCCCGCGTTGCCAACGCGATGCTCTCCCGGGCTGAGCTACGAGCCCATGCGGACGCGAGAACACACGAGGTTTTTAAAGGTTTAGGGGAGGAGCGCGGCCCAGAGCCGCTCGGGGACATCTGTGTGCAAGCCCCACCAGAGCAGGAAAGCGCCTGCAAGGAAGAGGACGCCGAGCCGGACCCCGTGCTTCCAGTCCCTGAGGGTGTGGTGCATCACCTTCCAGGCGGGCTTGGCCTGCGCGACGAAGAGGATGCCCCAGGGGATGAAGATGAGGAGCTCGCCCCAGAGGCGGCCGGTGACGTGGAAGTAGACCTGGAAGAGGACGATGGTGTTGTATGCGAGGTGGACGGCGAACATGACGAGGAGGCTGCGGGTCTTCTCGAAGACGGAGACCAGGATCCAGGACCCGAGGAAGACGAAGACGAGGAGGGTGCCGGCGTGGTAGGCGGCGCCCGGCGCCGGAAAATAGTGGGCGAGCGCGAAGAGGAGCGACACGGCCAGCATCATCCAGAACCGGGCGAGCGCCCGGGAGAGGAGGGGCTGGATGAGGCCCCGCGTGAACAGCTCTTCGTGGGCGACCTGGAAGGGCATCGTGAGCAGGAAGACGGAAAACATCGCCCAGCCGGAGAGGTTCGCGATGCCCGCGTACCACGCGTCATAGCCCGGATCGGTGATGCGCGAAACGGCGGCGACA
>CAYUKJ010000058.1:2966-4435 GCA_964445245.1 uncultured Methanosarcinales archaeon
TCCGTCCGGTGCGGCAGCCGGAAGCCGAAGCGCTCGCGGTGCCGCCAGGCCAGGGCCAGGACAATCGCCCAGAGGGCGAGCCCGAGAAGGGGATACCACTCACCGTGATTCAGGGCGGGATGGGTCGGGACGCCGGCCTCGCGCAGCCAGGACCGGAGGCGGCCGAAGATCAGATGCGCGCGCATAAACATCGCGTAGAAGATAGCGACCGGAATCATCCAGAGAAGCATCCGCCACTTCACGCGATCCACCCCTTGTGCCGCCGGTAGGCCTGGAGGGCCGAGAGGGCGCGAAATGTCGCGAAGACCTGGCCGTTGTCGGCCGGGACGCCGGCATCGGCGTACCAGACGCCGCTTGGCGCCTGGCGCGCCAGGAGCTCGGAGGCCAGGCGGTCCATCGTCCGACCGTCGGACGCATTCGTGGCGGCCAGCGCGTCGAGGATGTTGGCGAGCGTGACCGTGTCGTTCCAGAGCGCATCGGACACGGCCAGGCGGGCGAGCTGGCGCTGGAAATCGGCGACCGTGTCGCGGTCTCGTCCGTCGCCCAGGTCGTCAAGGACGAGGAGCGTGTGGTAGTAGGCCATGGCTTGCGCGACAGGAGTCGTGCCGCCACTCACGAGCTCCCGGGTCTCCTTGACGGACTTGTGGGCGAGCGCGCGCGCGAGGGCGGCGTCGGTGTCCGTCACGACGAGCAGCCGGGTGCACCACGACTCGTCGGCGATCGTCCGGAAGGCGGCGTCGCCGGTGTAGAAGTCCTCCGGCAGCCAGTCCCAGCCCTTGAGGCTGTCCTTGGCGACGCGGGCCATGACACCGTCTTTGTAGAGATAGCCGAGGATGCAGTATGTGTCCAGGGCCAGGCCGTCCGGGTCGATCATCGTGCGCTGCTGGATGTTGTAGAGCCTGCGTTGCCGCCAGACGGGGAGGAGGCTTCGCATTATCTCGTCGGCGCGCGCCACATCCGCTGCCAGCGGGCCTGCGTCCGGGAAGGATTGCTGGATGAACCTGAGGTTGAAGTAGGCGTCCAGGGTCCGGTAAGTGAGGTTGCAGTTCTCGAGGGGGCAGGCGAGCTCCTCGCCTGGGTAGATGTACTGGAGGTAGGCGTCCTTGTAGGCCCCGTCCGGCGTCCGGATGCCGGCCAGGTAGGCAAAGCCCTCTGCTATCGCCGTTTCGACTTGGCTTGGCTGCGGAGGGGCCGTTGCGGCGCAGGCCGCCAAGAGCAGGCCGGCGAAAGCCGGTAGGAGGGCGGCAGCCGCCCAGGCAGGCTTAGGCATGCTCTTTGGCCTCCACCGCCTTGAGATGGGCCAGAACCCGTTCAACGACGTCGTCGGCGCCGAGGTCTGTGGTGTCGATGACGAGGTCGAAGTGCCGGGGGTCGTAGCAGTCGCGGATGCCGTAGTGGCGCTGGTAGCGCAGGTTGTCGGAGTGCATGCGCTGGCGGTGCGCAAGCTCGAGGTCTTCGGCGCTCCCGAA
>CAYUKJ010000058.1:4445-7110 GCA_964445245.1 uncultured Methanosarcinales archaeon
ACTCGCCCTCGGTCCCCCCGCGCTTGCGCCGGTGGTCTCCAAAGACGCGCTTTGCGCCCACGGCCGAGTCTGCGGTGAGAAAGACCTTGACGGACTTGGGGATGAAGTACCAGCCCAGGCGCCCGTCGATGACGAAGTTGTCCTCGTGCTCGGCCAGCCACACCTGCCACTCGTCGGCCTCGCGGTCTGTGAAGTCGTCTTTTTCGCCCAGCGCGTTGAACTCGTAGATGGTCAGGCCGGCTTCCGCGGCCTTCGCGCGGCGGAAGTTGCCGACGGAATAGTGCGTGTAGCCCAAGCGCTGCGCCAGCCGCACCGCGACGGTCGTCTTGCCGGAGCCCGGCGTCCCCGCGATCGTGATGATCACGGCGCCTGCTACTTGGGCGGCGTTTTTAAAGGTTTGGCCGCGCACAAGGAAGGATTTTCGAGGAACGCTCGTCGACGGCGGCGGGCCGCGAGCGCAAACTTTATATACCGCCCGGCATCTTTTAGCGCCCAGGGGTGACGCCGGATGCAGCACAAGCGCGAAGAGAAAGCCATAGTCCTGGACTTCCTGCCCAACGGCTACCCGTTCGACCGGCGGCCCATCCACCTCAAGACGGCGATTGCGCAGGTGCTGGGCAAGGAGAAGTTCACGCTCCTCGAGTTGGTCCCGAAAAAAGGCATCCACCTGCAGCCGTACGAGGAGGTCTACATAGGCGACCAGAGGCGCGACAAGGTCCACCACATCAACGGCAAGATCGGCCCGGAGAGGCTGACCGAGACGGCAAAGGCCGAATTGCAGCACGCCGTCACGCAGCTTGTGAACGAGCAGGAGGCACGCTTCGTCGAGTTCTTCAACAGCGCCCAGCCCCTCTCGACGCGCACCCACGCCTTCGAACTGCTCCCCGGCGTCGGCAAGAAGCACATGTGGGAGATCGTCGAGGCCCGCAGCAAGGGCCCCTTCCAGAGCTACGAGGACATAAAGGCGCGCGTCAAGCTCATGCCGGACCCGCAGAAGGTCTTGGTGGCGCGCGTCCTCAACGAGATTCTTGGCAAGGAGAAGCACTGCCTGTTTGTGGAGCGGTGAAGCTCAGGCCTGCCAGTCAGCTTGAGAGCGCGGGCGGCTCGATGTCTATTCGGAATTGCCTGCGTCAAGGTCATCCCGAACATTTTTGTTGGATTGTATACCTGGCTCCAATATGACGCTGTCCCAGAAGCTGACCCCCTTGCAGGGCTTGCAGGAATACAGGATGGCCTTGGCGTAGGCGGCGCCGCCGGGCGCGAGAAGCGGCGGGGTGGCAATGCGTTGCCACTCCCCCTGCTTGGTGGGGGAGGCCGTCGCATGGACGAGCCGGGCGTTCTTGCGGTCAAGGATTTCGAGGAAGATTGTCTGGTTGGAGCCTTTCTGCCAGAGGATCATGGCGGACAAAGTGTAGGTCTTGCCCGGGTCTGCGTCCACGTATTGGACGATGGCCTGATGGCCCAGGCTGGAGGGACCGGTGTCGGAAATGGTGTCGCCAATGCGCATCGTCCATTCCCCAAACTGCCCTCCCGCGGCTTCAGATGTTGTTTTGATGGATTGGGATTTTTTCCTGGCAACGCGTTCTTTTATGACTTGACTCCAGCTGCTTGGGGGGACAATGATCGTCTCATCTCTGGGATTGGCCGGATGCGTAGGACTTTCCCCTGGCGTTGCGGGATTGGCTGAAGTCCCGGCAGGAGGCTGCTTGCGGAGGGCCTTGCTCTTTGTGGCCCAGGTGCCGGGCGGCACTTCTTGGTTGTACTGCTGGCGGCGCTCATCCAGGTATCGCAGCAAGCGGTCTGAATTCTCGCGGTTTGGAGGCTTCTGTTCCAACGTCTCCATGTCCAAGGAGAGTTCGTTTGTCAGCGCTGCCTGCCGAGTGGCTCCCCATTGCTTGTGCGTGCGCTCGTCGGTTATCCAGAAGCCCTCGATGAGGGGCGGGGTGGCCTCCTTCTCAAAGTCGTGGTTCACGAGCAAGTTGCCTGCTGCAGGAGGGATAAACAGCGCCAGGGACAGGAAAAACACCGCCCAGGGATTCATGGTGGGCCGATTCCGGAGACCCTGCTTAAATGATTTTAGGAAAAGAACGCCCTTAATGAGGCCTCGCTCTCCTGCTCGGCCGCACCTTCTCTGCGCCCTTGCCCTTGCGGCGCAGGCCGCGGCTTTTCTTGCCGGCGCTGGTTAGGCCGCGGAAGGCGCGTCCGCGCTGCCGCGCGATGTTGCGCAATTGCGCGTCGGCCTGGATGTTGGGGTGCGCCCGGTCGATGAGGATTATCTCGTACCAATGGTGTTTGCCGTCTTTGCCGACCCAGTAGCTGTTGAGGACCTCGCAGTTCGGGAAGGCGCGGGCGGCGCGCTGCTCGCAGACCTGCTGGTAGCTCGAGCGGAGCGTGAGGCGCTGGCTCTGCTTGCCGGTGGAGCGGCCGCCCTTGATGTCGGGCCGCTGCTTGCCCCCGCGCCGGACGCGCTGTCGCACGATTAAAAAGCCCTGCTTGGCCTTGTAGCCGAGCGCGTGGGCGCGGTCGGGCCGCGTCGGGTGCGGGAGGCGAAGCGTCACGGGGTCGCGACGCCACTGCAGGATCTTGCGGCGGTAGGCCTCGCCGAGGCCCTTGTGCGGGTCCTTCCAGGCCTTCGCGACATATTTGAGATAGCCCATGCGGCCTC
>CAYUKJ010000059.1:0-3354 GCA_964445245.1 uncultured Methanosarcinales archaeon
AAGAGGCGCAGGGACGCGTCGACCGCGTGGGCCTTCGGGGCGAAGATGATGCCGCCGGCCTGGGCGCGGTGCCCAGCGGGGACTTGGGCTTTGAGGACCAAGACGTCGCCAGGCAGACGGCGGACCATGGAAGCCACCTCTTCCGGCGAGGCCGCAACGACTCCGTGGGGGACCGGGATGCCGCCCTTACGAAAAAGGGCCTTGCCCTCGAACTCCAGGAGATTCATCAGCCTCCCTCGCTCATGAAGGCTTTAAAAAGTTGATGACGGCGGCGACCTTGGTGAAAATGTGCTTTTTCGGCCTTAAGGGCGAGCGATTACACGCGTTCCGCAGACCCATGCCGAGGGGGACTTGCCCTCCACAGAAATCCAAGAGGATTTCTGGGACCCCAGAAACCCCTTGGGTTTCTGAGGGCTACGGGGACACGGCAGTCCGCATATTGGTGCGGCGAGCGAGCAGGCCGAAAAAGCCGAGCGAAGCGAGGTTTTCACTAAATCAGGAGCTACAGCGTCCCCGGATTAATCCCAATCGCGAGGATGCTGCAGGTCATGCGCACGGTCATGCCGGCCCGGTGCAGCTTCTCGACTAAATCATCTCTCTCGGCGCCCGGATTCAGGTAGACCAGCGGAATCTGCGCGGCAACCACTTCGTCTGCCACGCCCAGGCCGATGTCGGGAGGCACGTAGAAGGAGGCCGCGTCCAGCCGGTCGGGGACGTCGCGGACCGAGGCGTAGCAGCGCAGGCCTTCGATGGCCTGCTCGCGCGGGTTGATGGGGTAGACGCGGTGGCCGGTCGACACGTAGGCGCGCACGGCCTTGTTCCCGTACTTGGTCCGGTCCCGGCTGGCCCCGATGATGGCGATGCGCATGACCCTCTCACCTAAAACAAGCACCCCCCGAAGGGGTGTGCGCATAGACTGTGGAGTCGCCACGATGGCCCGGGGGGGTCGGCCCCTTCGGGGGGCCGGGCCATCCGTGGTGGGATATGTTAAGTATTGAAAAGCCGGGTGCAAAAAAATATCGGAAAACCTTCATGCAAGCCCCAGCGCCCGCTCAATCGCCTTCTTGTCGAAGCCCACGATGAGGGTGCCGCCGATGTCGAGGACGGGGACGCCCATCTGGCCGCTTTTCGCGATCATCTCCTGGGCGGCGGCCGGGTTGGCGGCGACGTTGACTTCGGTGTAGGGGACGCCGTGCTGGCTCAAGTACTCCTTGGCCTGCCGGCAGAACGAGCAGGTCGGGGTGGTGTAGATGGTGACGGGGGGCATGGTGCTCTAGGCACAGCGAGCGCGGCTCCAGCATAAATATGTATGCTTGAGCCCCGGTTTTGGCTATTCCCTATTCCTGCAGTTCTCTCTTCTGGCGACCGTGGCTTTTGAGGAGGTCGCGGATGTTGTGGACCTGGAAGGTGTTGGCGGGGTGCCCGGCCGGGGAGTGGAGGCCGGCGGTGAAGATGACTGTGTCGGCGGGCCGGATGAGGCCGCGCCGCACGCAGAAGCGGGCCGCCTGCAGGATTTTTTCGACGGGCGGCATTGCGCCGTAGTGGTGGGCCTCGACGCCGTAGACGAGGCGCAGCTGCCGCGCCACGAGCTCCGAGTCGGTGACGGCGAGGACGGGGTTGTCGAGTCGGAAGCGCGCAAGCAGGCGGGCAGTGCGGCCTGTGCGTGTGATGGCGACGACCTCTGAGACGGCCAGGCGCACGGCCAACTCGGCGATGGTGGCGGAGACGCCGTCGGCGATGCTGCTCGAGAGCGACTCGGCCAGCTGGAAGCGGGCGTAGGGCTCGGCCTCCGCGCAGATGTGGGCCATCGCGGCGACGGCCTCGGCGGGATGCTTGCCCTCGGCGGACTCGCCGGAGAGCATGACGGCGTCCGTGCCGTCCCAGACGGCGTTCGCGACGTCGGCCGTCTCGGCCCGCGTGGGGCGCGTCGCCGTCATCATGGACTGGAGCATCTCGGTGGCGGTCACGACGACCTTGCCGGCGAGGTTGGCCTTGCGGATGAGGAGCTTTTGGGCGAGGGGGACGCGCTCGGGCGGGATCTCGACGCCCAGATCGCCGCGGGCCACCATGAGGCCGTCGGCGGCCTCCAGGATCTCGTCGGCGTGGTCAAGGCCCTCCTGGTTTTCGATCTTGGCGATGATGTGGAGGCCGGGCCGCAGGAGCCGGCGCAGGGACTTGACGTCGCGGGCCGACCGCGCAAAGGAGAGGGCGATGTACTCAAGGCGGTGCCGGTTGGCGAAGCGGACGGCAGCCCGGTCCTTGGCGGAGAGCGCCGGAAGGGAAATCCGCACATTCGGGAAGTTGACGCCTTTATGGTCCCGGATGACGCAGGCCGTCTTCGCCTTGGCGTAGAGGACGCCGCCCCTGACTCGCGCGACTCGGAATTCGTAGAGGCCGTTCTCCAGGAGGAGGCGGTCCCCGGGGCGCACGTCGCGGGCGACGCGGGCCGACAACTGCACGTCCGGGCCACCGAAGGCGACGACCTGGCCGGCTGCGACGGGAAGGGGGCGGGCGCACCGCGTCCGGACCTCAGGCCCCTTGATGTCCAGCATGACCGGAATCGGGCCGAGCGCCCGGACGCGCCGCACGATTGTGAGGTATTGGCCGAAGTCGCCGTGTGCCGTGTTGATGCGGGCGCAGTCCATCCCGGCGGCCACCATGGCCTTGAGTGTCCGGGGCGCGATCGACGCCGGGCCGATCGTCGCCACGATCTTGGTGTTGCGTCTTGGCGTCACGGCCGCCCCCGGCGAATAGGGGTATAAATAGGTTGCGGGTAGGATGGGTTTGGTGAAAATGTGCTTGGCCAACCTCAGGGCGAGCCTCGGAGCAGGCTTCAGCGCAGCGACAAGGGGGATGTCCTCCACAGAAACCCAAGAGGGTTTCTGGGATGCATGGAAACGCAGTTTCCAGCATCCCAACGCCCCGGGCGTTGTGGATCCCAAGACGCTCCGAGCGTCTTGTGGACTTACGGGGAATGTCGCTTAAGAGCTCCATAGTCGCAGGCGAGCAGCTGGCCAAGCCGAGCGAAGCGAGATTTTCACCAAAGCAGGGTAGAATGAGAAGAAAAAGAGAAAGAAATAGGGCCTTAGCCCTTGGCCATCCCGAACACAGACTTGATGGCCACGACGATGGTGGCCGGCACGAAGAGGGACATCAAGCCGTTGAAGACGCCGGTGAGCATCGGCCCGATGCCGGCGAGGCTGCCGAAGGTGTCGCCGCTCAGCGAGCTGACAATCACGAGGATGGCGCTGGCCATCAGGAAGGGCTTGACTTCGGTCTCCGCGATGTTCATCAGCCCCACGATGAGCCCGATGACCATGAGGACGGGCGGCGCCCATGTGGGCGGAGCGTCCT
>CAYUKJ010000059.1:3376-6980 GCA_964445245.1 uncultured Methanosarcinales archaeon
AGGCCCAACCACCGAAACTTTTTGCCATGCTGGTTCACCCCCAGTAACAATTATAAGAAGCTACGCAACGTTTAACATATAAAAACTTTCTGTTATATTTTTCAAGTGGTAACTTAGAAGATAGGGGGTATACAGTCTCTTGTCCCAGATTTCAGTTTTTATCCGACGATGGAGGCAGCCCGGGCCTTTAAATGTGGCTGGAAATCCACGCCAGAAGGCGGGCCTTGGGGACGGCCCCCACGAGCCGGTCGACCTCCCCGCCGTCCTTGAACAGGACGAGGGTGGGGATGCCCGTGATGCCCAGCTCGCCAGGGACGTCGGACACGGCGTCAACATCCAGCTTGTAGAAGGCGACGCGCCCCCGGAAGGTTTCGGAGGCCTCCTGGAAGGCGGGCGCCATGATCTTGCAGGGGCCGCACCAGTCCGCCCAGAAGTCCACAAGCGACAGGCCGCTCTTGATGGCGGCCTTGAACGCGTCCGGGCTGGGGAGGTCCTCGGCCATCCGGGCCGAGGCGCCGTTCCGGTCTTAAATGTTGCGCCTGGCCTAGCGGGTGGACGATGAGATGTTCTGGGTCGTATGGTTGTACCAGTTCTGGCCGACGAGCGCCGTCATGGCCCGGAAGATGTACGTGCCGTCTTCCTCGACGCTGCCCACCTGGGGCCAGATCCGGTTGAGGAGATCGTAGGACTCGGCCTCGGGGCTGAGGATGATGGTTGGGGTCGCGTCGATGCTGTACTGCGCGCGGAGGGCCTCGCCCTCCTCGCTGTTGGCGTCGACGACGCGGATCTCCTTGAGGCCCACCTGGAACCGGGCCACCAGGACCGGGTAGTGGAGCCGGACATCGTAGCAGGCCGCGCACTGCGTATTGTTGAGGTAGGTCAGCGTCACGAGGCCCACGGGCTTGCCCGTCGTGAGGTTGACGTAGGGCGGGGCCGCGTTGCGGTACACGTAGGTGCCGTCCTCGACCGTCCCATAGGCCGCCCAGTCCGCCGTGATGGCGGGGTAGGCCGAGAGGTCGGCATTGAAGAGGAGGGCGGGGAGGCGCTCCAGGCCGTAGGCCTCGATGAGGTCCTCGGCCTCCGGGTCGTCGGCTGCAAGGGCGGTCGTGTTCACGACGGTGACGCCGGAGAACTGGAAGTCCTCGACGACGCGGGCCAGGTCGGTGCAGTTGGGGCAGTCGGGGGCCGAAATGATTGTCGCGATGACGCGGCCCTGCACCGTCTTGGTCGTGGTGTTCCGGTAGGGGGCCGGCGCGTTGCGGTAGACATAAGTGCCGTCGGCCTCGACGGTCCCTAGCGCGTCCCACGTCTCGGTGAGGGCGGGATAGGCCGAGAATTCCACGCTCAGGAGCGCGGCCGGGGCCTTCTCGATCCGGTACTCTTCAACGAGGCGTCCGCCCTCCTCGCTGTCCCACGAGACGTTTCGCTGGCTGGTGACGGCGACGCCGGCAGATTCCAGGGCGCCTAGCGCCGCTGGCAGGTCGGCGCAGTCTGGGCACTCGGTGTCAGTCAGGTACGTGATCTGCACAAGGCCACGCGGCTGTCCGGTTGCGGCGTCGGTGTAGGGGGCGCCTGCCGCTTCCAGGATCTTGGCTTTCTCCAGCGTGCGGCCGCCGGGCAGCGTGACTTTCTCTGTTTCGCCGGTCACGATGAGGGCGGGGAGCTTGGTGATGTTGTATTTGGCGATGAGCGCCTTGGCCTCCGGCGAGGCCAAGGCAAGGGTCTCTTCTTTGGTGACATCG
Organism: uncultured Methanosarcinales archaeon; assembly: GCA_964445245.1. Taxonomy (GTDB): domain Archaea; phylum Nanobdellota; class Nanobdellia; order Woesearchaeales; family JAHJEM01; genus CAYUKJ01. Next base: position 5,119 of record CAYUKJ010000059.1, read on the forward strand.
ACTTGGCCGCGCTTGAGGGAGTCGATGGCGGCCGAGAGGTTGAGGCAGCGGAGGCAGCCGGGGTCCTGCAGGAGGGCGAGGCTGATCTTGGCGGGCTTCGCCGCTTCCCCGGCCTTGGCGTCAGCGCTCCGGAACTGCGTCCAGACCGAGGTCGTGATGACCAGGTCGGCGACGAGGACCACAGCCAGGAGGCCGAGGAGGGCGTAGAGCCACGAGGGCGCGGGCTCGGGCGCGGCCGGCCTGCGGCGGATGACGCGCCGAACGGGCCGGGCGGGGGTAAGGGAAGATTCTGGGGCAGGGTGTTCATCCATGGGCAATCACCTGTAGGGCGAGAACGGGCGCGGAAGCCACGCGGTTAAATGGGTTGTGAACCAGTAATCATCTCCGGGCGCGTCGATAACTTCCACCACAATGGCGGAATAACAGGCCTTTTATAAACATTTGGTGGGGATTGGCTCCGTTGACATCATGGACCGCCCCCTTACGGGCGAGCCGTTGTGGGCTTGTGAAGCGCTGTGGACTCCGAGCCACGCTTGGAGGACCCAGCAGCGCCGAGGTGCTGCTGTGGGCCAGGGGGTGGCCCCCTACGGGGATCCACAGAAATCCAAGAGGATTTCTGGGAGCCAGAAACCCAAAGGGTTTCTGAGCTGGCCGCCCTGTGCCCCTGAGAGCCAGACGGCGAGCAGGGTGGCGGCCGCCGCCAGGCGGGTGATGTCAACGGAGCCGTGGGGATTCCGGCGGAGGGAGGCCGGAAAGGAAGCCATTTAAAGCAGAAGACGTGGAAAGGTAAGATGCGCATCCCTGCGTCCCGTGGCATCGTCGTCCTGGCAGCTGACATCGGCGGCACGAATTGCTGCCTCGCCCTTGTGGATGCGCGGGGTGCTGCGGTGACGGTTCGCCATCGCGTCGTCGTCCCGACGCGGGATAATCGAGGGCTTGACGATGCGCTCCAGGCATTCACCGGAGCCGCCCGGTCGCGCGGGATCCGCGTCCTGGCGGCCGGGTTTTCTGCGGCCGGCCCCGTTGCGGAAGGCGGCGGCCGGCTCCGCTTGACAAACGCAGACCTGACCCTTTCGCGGGCGGCCTTGGAGCGAAGCCTGCGTGTGCCCGTCGTCCTCCTCAACGATTTCGAGGCGAATGCCTCCGGCGTAGAGACCCTGCGCGCCCGCGACGTCGCGGTCCTCCACCGCGGATCTCCGGCAGGGCCGGTGAAGGTCCTTCTTGGCCCCGGGACGGGATTGGGCGTGGCCTTTGTCACGGCGGATGGGCCACACGCCTCAGAGGGTGGCAACAGCGCCGCTGCCGCCCAGTCCCCCCGGCAGCGCCGGATCCTAGATGTGTTGGCGCGCCGCCTGCGTCGCGAAATCCTGTGGGGAGACGTCCTGTCAGGCCCGGGCCTAGTCAACCTCTACTGGGCCGCGACCGCGCTCCGCAGACAAAGGCATCCTACATTTCAGGCCCGCCTCCGCCGCACTCCGAAGGCCGAGCAGCCCAAGTTCCTCACCGCGCATTCAGACGTGCCCGACGTGGCTGACGCCCTGGAAGCCGCCGTCGGCTTTTTCGCCGGCAAGGCCCAGGACGTCGCCCTGGCCTTCCTCCCCTTTGGCGGCATCTATCTCTGCGGCAGCGTGACGGATGCGCTGGCGCCCTCGTTTCGGCGGCACCGGTTCATCGCCCGTTTCCTCGCGAACAGGACGCACAGGGCCCTCCTCCGGCGCGTACCGATCTACCATGTCCGCACCGGGGACTTGGGCTTGTGCGGGGCTGCCGTCCGGGCGGCGCAGGTGGCACCGCGGTGAGGCAATCACGGGTTTGTAGAAAATGTTCCGGTGCCGGCCTCAGGCGAGCCTCTTCTGCCCCCT
>CAYUKJ010000060.1:0-6911 GCA_964445245.1 uncultured Methanosarcinales archaeon
GATGAAGGGGGGCGGGGCTTTTTTGCCGCGCTTTTTGGGAGGTGGGGCCTTGCGGCCGAGCCCAAGACCGAGCAGGAGCAGGGCCAGGAAGGCGAGAACCCACGGCTCCCAGGTGACCCGCTTCCAGGGCAGGAGGAGCAGCTCGAGGGCGGCAAGGAGGGCGAGGGCGTGGAGGCCGCCTCCCCAGAGGGCCCGGTACGCGGGCCGCCAGCGCGTTGCGCGCAAAACAATCCACACGAGCGCGCCCAGGAGGGTGAGCATGAGGAGCGTCTTGAAGGCGAACCATGCCACGGCCACAAGAAGGAACGAAGGGAGCAGGACGACGAGCGCGGCAAGGATGAGTGGGAGGAGCGTGTCGGCGTGGGCGCGCACGTCGGTGAAGGCCCTCCATCGGAAGGCGCCCGGGGGGCCGACGGGGAGGGCGCGGTATTGGATGGATTCGTTCGTGACGAGGATGAATTCGTCCGTGAGGTTCTTGGAGAAGTCGACGGCGATGCGGGGCCGGTCCCAGAGGAGGACGGGGCGCTCCTGCGAGACGTTGGCGTCAACAGAAAAGACCGGGAAGCTGCCCAGGTCGCGCGCCAGGTCGGCGTGGATGGCGGGCAGGCGGACGAGAAAGCCCAGGACCATGAGGACGCCGCCGGCCAGAAGGAGGCGGAAGAAGACGGCGAGGCTCGAAAGGAGGGGGCGCTGGGCGAGCTCACGGTATCTGCTGAGGAGAAGGATGTCCCGGACGTCACGGCCCAGAGTGCGTAGGCACATCGGGCGGCAAGACGCGGGAGGGTACTTATAGTTTGCGCCCCGGAAGGCTTTGGTGAAAATGTGCCTTTGCAGCCTTAGGGGCGAGTCGTGGCATGTTGCATGGCCGCAGCACCCAGGGGGTCGGCCCCTCCGGGGATGGGTGCCTCACGGGTGCCTCACGGATGCGTCAGCGCCACGACGAGCAGGCTGCAAAGGCCGAGCGAAGCGAGATTTTCACCAAAGCCGTCCCGGATGTGCGCCGCAAGACATGGGCTCCGTGACCTGGACCTCGTGACCGCTAGGGCCTCCGCCGAGGGGCGCGGGGCGCCCGGCCTTGGCGGTACTGCTCGCAGAAGAGCCGGACATTGGGCGCAAGGGCGTACAAATGCTCCTCCCCAAGCGGCATGTAGAAGAGGGAGTCAAAAACCTCTGGCTCCCTGATGTAGGGAGACTGGGTCGGGTGAATCCTGGCAAGATAGATGTGGCTGCGGAATTCGCGCTCTGCCAGCGAGAAGTCGATGTGGCCGAAGTAGCCGAGCAGGTCGACGTCGCAGCCGAGCTCTTCGCGGGCCTCCCGCACCGCGGTCTGGTCAGGCGTCTCGCCGGGCTCGACTCGGCCCCCCGGGAACTCGTAGTGCCGCCGGTCGGTTCGCCAGAGCAGGATGAGCCGGTCCAGATCGATGATGGCGCAGCCAGAAAGCTCAGTGCGGCTCATGCCGCACAAGAAAGAGGACGGCCGTTATATGCTTTGCTGGGCGATCAGCTGGGCGATCAGGCCCCCCCTAAATACAGTCTCTGCACCCGCGGGTCGTGCAGGAGGCCTAGGCCGGTGCCTTCGAGCCTGTTCCGTCCGAGTTCGAGGACGTAGGCGCGGTGCGACAGCGACAGCGACAGCTTCGCGTTCTGCTCGACGGCGAGGACGGCGATGCCGCCCGCGTTGATCTCCGCGATCTTGTCGAAGATCTGCTTTTTGGTCTGGGGGGAGAGGCCCAGGCTTGGCTCGTCGAGGAGGATGAGGTCGGGGTTTAGCATGAGGCTGCGCCCCAGCGCGAGCATCTGCTGCTCGCCCCCGGACAGGAGGCCGGCCTTCTGGCGGCGGCGCTCCTTGAGGCGCGGGAACTGCATGTACACGTAGGCGAGGTCGTCCTTGAGGTCGTCCTCGCGGATGAAGCCGCCCAGCTGCAGGTTCTCCTCGACGGTCAGCGAGGGGAAGACGCTGCGGCCCTGCGGGACGTAGGCGAGGTTCTCCAGGACGAGCTCGTCGGGCGCAAGGCGGGTGATGTCGCGGCCGCGGAAAGCGATGCTGCCCGTCCGGCGGCCGACGAGGCCGAAGACGCTCTTGAGGACCGTGCTCTTGCCCGCCCCGTTGGGCCCGATGATCGACACGATCTCGCCGGGGAACACGTCGAGGGAGACGTCGTGGAGGACCTGGATCTTGTCGTACCACGCGTTCAGGTTCTTGACGGACAGGATGGGGGTGGTCATGGAACGAGTGAAAGGGGCCTGGGGCAGGGAATGGTGCGGGGAATGGACTGTCGTAGGAAGCGCTCCGATGAGGGCGTGTGCTGCTGCCGTGGCCGCGGTCCCCCGGCCGGGGGATGCCCCCTGCGGGGTGGCCGGGTGGACCCGCGGCTAACGAAAAATAATATTTGTTTGCCACGGGTGTGGAGCCATCCCCGTAGGGGGCAACCCCCTGGCTCCGCACCGTGGCTACTCTGCTGGCAAACCGTTATCGGGGCTTTCTGTGGCCGTGCAGAATCAAGTGATGGAACACCGAGCGATGCCACCGTCATGCGCTCACCCCTCCGCCCAGGTACGCCTCGATGACGCGGGGATTGGACCTGACTTCCGACGGCGTGCCGATCGCGATCTCTTCGCCGTAGTCGAGGACGACGACGGTGTCGGCGAGCGTCATGACGAAGTCCATGTTGTGCTCGATGAACAGGATCGTGAGGCCCCGGGCCCGAAGGTCGCGGATGAGGCCGCCGATGCGGGCCAGCATCGTGAGGTTGACGCCGGCGGCCGGCTCGTCGAGGAGGAGGAGGGCGGGCTTGGTCGCCAGGGCCTTGGCGATCTCCAGCAGCTTCTGCTGGCCGAAGCTCAGGTTGCCGGCCTCCTCGTTGGCCTTGCCTTGCAGGTCGACGAGGCGCAGCCACTGCAGGGCCTCGCGGCGGCAGCTGTCTTCGGCGCGCCGCATGGCTGGCGTCATGGCGAGCGCGTGGTCGAGGCGCTCGTTCTGGTCCGGCATGGCGAGCAGGACGTTCTCAAGGACTGTCATCTTGGGGAAGAGGCGGATCGTCTGGAATGTGCGGGCAAGGCCGAGGCGCGCGATACGGTGGGGGGCAAGGGCGACGAGGCTGGTGCCGCGGAAGTCGATGGCGCCTGCGTCGGGGACGAGAAAGCCGGTGAGGAGGTTGAAGACCGTCGTCTTGCCGGCGCCGTTGGGGCCGATGAGGGCCGTGATGCCGCCCTGCGCGACGGTGAAGCTGCAGTCCTTGACGGCCTGGATGCCCTGGAAGGATTTCTTGAGGCAGGCGGCGCGCAGGAAGGCGGCCTGGGCGGGGCGGCCGGTCATGGCTCGCCCTCCAGCTTGAGGGTGAGGCGGCGCTCTCCCACAAGGCCGCGCGGATGGAACAGCATGAGGAGGATGAGGAGGAGCGCGAAGATGAGCTGGCGCAGGCCGGCCTCGATGAAGGTGGGGAACTCGAAGAAACGGACCAGCTCAAGGAAGAGGACGATGATGCCGGCGCCGAGGACCGAGCCGGCGTTCGAGGCCAAGCCGCCCAGGATGACCATGCTGAGGATGACGACGGTCTCGGTGAAGGTGAAGCTGGAGGGGTCGATGAAGGTGATGTGGTGGGCAAAGAGGCTGCCGGCCCAGCTGGCGAAGAAGGCGCCAAGCGCCAGCGCCGTGATCTTGTAGGCCCGCGTGTTCTTGCCCAGAGCCTCGGCGGCCAGCTCGTCCTCGCGGATGGCGCGCAGGATCCGGCCGAAGGGCGAGTGGATGATGCGGTGCGAAAGCCAGAAGGCCAAAAGGGCGGCGGCAAGGGTGAGGAAGAAGAACGCGAGCGGGGAGGCCAAGGAGATGCCCAGGCTCGGCTTGGGGATGCCGGGGATGCCGAGGGGGCCGCGCGTGAGTCCCTGCCAGTTCTTGAGGAGCGCCCGGATGATCTCGCCAAAGCCCAGCGTCGCGATCGCGAAATAGTCGCCGCGCAGGTGCAGGGACGGGATCCCGATGAGGATGCCGGCAATGGCAGCGAGGATCCCGGCCGCAAGAAAGGCCGGCAGAAAAGGCCACCCCAGGCTCTTCGTGAGAAGGGCGGCAGTGTAGGCGCCGATGCCGAAGAAGGCGGCGTGGCCGAGGTTGAGCATGCCTGTGAAGCCGACGGTGAGATTGAGGGAGACGGCGAGGATGGCGTAGATGCCGGCGAGGATGGCGACCGGCAGGAGGACGGCGGCAACGCCGCCAGGGCCCGCAGCCGGGTTTGCGGCCAGGATCATCCCCACATACGCGGCCAGAAGCGCAAGGAGGATGAGTGCGCCGGCGGCAAGGCCGGCGGGGCGCCGGCGCAGCCAGCCCGGCCATCCGAACCTGGCCTGCGGGCTGCTCATGCGCGCACCTCCTCCTCCTGCCGGCGGCCGAAGAGGCCGGTTGGCCGCAAAAGGAGCATGAGAAGGAGGATGACAAGAGCGATCGCGTCCTTGTAGCCGCTTGGGATGAGCCATACGCCGAGGTTTTCGTCCAGGCCGATGAGGAAGCCGCCGAGGAGCGCGCCGTAGAGGTTCCCGATGCCGCCGATGACGGCGGCGGTGAAGGCCTTGACGCCGATGGGGACTCCCATCGTCGGCGTCAGGTTCTGCTCAAGCCCGACGAGGATGCCGGCGGCCGCTGCCAAGGCGCTGCCCAGGATGAAGACGATGGAGATGACGCGGTCGACGCGGATGCCGATGACACCTGCCAACTGCGCGTTGTCGGCGACGGCCCGGATGGCCTTGCCGGTCTTCGTGTACGTGACGTAGAGGTGGAGCAGCGCCATGAGGAGGAGCGAGACGCCGATGATGAGGAGCTGCAGCTTCGTGACGACGAACTCGAAGGAGGTGCCGGAGAAGACTGTGAGGCCGCGCTCGACGCGCCCAGTCGAGTACGTCTGGATGGCGGCCCCAAAGATGAGGAGCGCCAGGGCCTGCAGGAAGATGGAGGCGCCGATGCTGGTGATGAGGGGCGCAAGGCGGTGGCTTTTGCGGAGGCGCTTGTAGCACGCCTTTTCTAGGACGAAGCCGAGGCCCGCGCAGGGCGGCAGCGCCGCGACAAACGCGAGGACAAGGGGGACCTCATGGACGGCGGCCTCGTAGAGCGCCGTCACAAATGCGCCTGTCAATAGGACGGTCGTAATGATGCGGACGGGAAGGCCGGGCAGGCGCCCGCCGGACAGGAAGGTGAGGCGGGCGGTCCCGTACCAAATCCAGACCCCGAGGACCGTGGCCCAAAAGAGGTAGAAGAGGAGGGCCGGCACCAAAAAGAGCGGGTCGCGCACATGGAGAATGTCCAGCCCCGGATTGGCCCGCGAAAACACCCAGCCCAGGTACGCGCCCATCATGACGACTTCGCCGTGCGCGAAGTTGATGAATTTCAGGATGCCGTACACCATCGTGTACCCCAGGGCAACCAGCGCGTAGATGCCCCCCGCGATCAGGCCGTTGGCGACCAATTGGGCGGCAAGGGACATGCCTGATGGCTTGGCGTGTGGTATTTAAAGGTTTAGTTGGAAAATCTTTAATACTCATTGAGGAAGAGAGCGAGCCGCCGCGCTAGGAGGTCCGCGTCCTTGACCGGGCTGGAGATGCTGCCAAGAAGCCCTTGCGGGACATCGGAGCGCAGGAATGGCTTCATGCCTTCGGCATAGAAGTCGATGAGGACGAGAATGAGCGTGTCATCAGGGTCGTCGGTCTCCACTGTCGCGGATAATTCATGGTCGGCTTCTGAGAATATTTGGCCCGGATCGGCAGCAAGGTCGTCAATGGTGTCCTGGGTGAGCCGCAAAGACGGATCCTGTTTTCTTGGGGAGGATTCATCGGTGAAGTAATAGGGGTTGGTGATCGAGGCGGTTTCGCCAAAAAATGTGCGGTGGCGAAGGATGGCCGAGAGGAGGCGCGGGTAATCCGCGAAGCGGGCACGCTTGAAGGCTTTTTCGTCGGCCTTGCTGGGGAACACATTGTAGCTGAGGCAAAGTCCTGTAGGGGACGTGCAGCCTCGCTCAATGAGGTATTGCGACCAATCGGGAGTTCTTGCCCTCTCTTGGAGCCGGGCCGAAATGGAGTCGGGGACCGAATAGCTGAACGACTTGGAAAGAGAGTTTCGACGAAGGTAATCTCCTGCCACGGCGTCAAAATAGAACTTGCGCTCGCCTAACGGCAGTCCGACGGCGGCAAGCTCCCGCTCCAGACTGGACTCAAGGGGCGTCTTGCAGACTTCAGGCGCAGAGGCGGGCTTCATGGGCGGGGGGTAAGGTAGCCTACGAGCCGCTTGACCAGGCTCCCTACTTCCAGCGGCGTGCCTTCCAAGTCGGCAAAGGCGGCTTCGTCTTCCATGACGCCGCGGGAGAGGGCACCATTCTTCACCCAGAGAGAAACAAGGACGTTTTCATCGGCTTCCTCCTCGGCGTCGCGGCGCGGTTGCCGCTGCACGACTTCAACATATTCGGCGCCGTAGCGGCCGCTATTGGCCATTGCGCCGATCGTCTCCTCTTCTTGGCCTGCCGGAAGGGACTTGAGCAAGTCCAGGTCGGCGGGCTTCGGGCAGACGCCGTATTCAATGAATATGCCCCGGCGGTTGGGCTTGCTTAGGCGCACATACAGGGGGAAAAACCCCGTGACACGCCCTTTAGATGTGTCGGGATAGAGCGGTTCGTTGATCATGCAATCCAACAATCTTCCGAATGCGGCCTTCCGCGTGTCGCCATGCGCTTTCATGGCTCCGACGATGTCGTCAAAAGTCAGTTCCGGCGCCGGCCCCGGGCCCTTCCACATCGCTTTGGCGAACTCTTCGTAGATTTGGTGATGCGTCCGGCGTTCAAGGTAGCGGTCCAGGGCGTACTGCTGGAAAAAGACGGGCGGGCCGAACTCCAGATGGAAGGATTCAAGCGTTAGTTCAAGGCCCAGCTCCAAGGCCG
>CAYUKJ010000061.1:0-6865 GCA_964445245.1 uncultured Methanosarcinales archaeon
CCGTATCCAGGCCGAGAGCGTGAAGTCTCCCGTCCCAATATCAAGGGAGTCAGAATCGGGAAAGGCGGCAAATTCCCCGTTGCCGTTGATGCTGAGGGCGCTGCCGAACTGTCCCGACGCCCAGGCCACCCCGGTGAGCAACCCGTCGTTGTTGTTGCTAGTGAGGTCGCTGGCGGTTGTGCCGCTGCCCTCGTCGAAGGGCCAGTAGGCCGCCAGGGCGTCGAGGACGCCGTCGTTCCGCAAGGGACCGTTGTTGACGCGGACGAGGTACAGACCGGCCAGCCCAGCGTCGGCGTAGGTGTTGCCGTACAGGCCGTCATTCGAAAGATTATCGCCGTGCAGGCCGTCATCGAAAAGCGTGAGCGTGCCGATAGCCGCATCGGGGCGGAAGATTTCTGCAATAAGGGCTTCGCCGGTGATGGGCGCGCCGTCCAGGGTGGTGCGCCGCGCAAGAATGGTCACGGTCTGGCCGGGCAGCTGTGGGTCGGGGTCGGCTTTGGCGTCCAGCATTGAGGCGGTGTCTTCGAGGATGGTGAGGGTTACGTTCTCTCCGTTCGGGGGGATTTCAACTGGCATGACGGTTGCCTGCCACACGCCCAGCGTGGCGTTCTCGATGGTATAGAGCAAATCAGTCGTGTTGGCATTCTTGTAGTAGTTCACCAGGGGGTCCGTGAGGGGTGTCTCCGGGTTGATGAGCTGCCCCTCGGGGGAAGTCAGGTTCATGTCGAAATCGCTGCCTCCCTTGAGGCGGACCTGGAGGAGCCGGTTTTGGCTTAGGCCGCTCGTTGGAAGCGTGAGGAGAAAGCCGCTGCTCGTCCGCTGCATAGGCTGGATGGGGATGACCTGCTCGGTCGTGCGGCTATTCTGGCTGAACAGGAATTCAGGTCTTCCAAGTGGGTTGGGGATGCAAGGCGTGAGGCGCGCGGTCGTGCCGTTCTTGAGGAGGTCGGGAAGGCTTTGGACGACGCCAGGATTGGTGTAATACACATCCCCGAAAAGAGCGTCGAGGGGCTGGGCGTGCATTGTGTAAGCGTCGTAGCACGAAGTATTGGGCAGCATGACGCTGTCCCTTCTGACGATGGCGTCGTTTGGAGCGCTTCTATACAGTGGCATGATTGCGTTGGCCAAGGGGTGCCCCTGAGTTCCCGCGATGGCAAAGAGTTGGACGCCCTGGGAGTTGAAGTTTGTGTTGAGTTGCTGCAGAAAGGCGGAGTCGGGGAGCATCTGACAGCGGGCCAAGCGGCTTTCGGGGAGCTGCTGGCAGGTCATCTGCACCCGGTATAGGTAGCGCTGCCCCCGCTCATTCGTGCGATATTCCTTGATTGTGTTCGGCTCGGCAACGTCCCCGGGCAGTTTTTTGATATGGGCGAGAAAGTCTGCGGCGGGGGTGGCGGCGATCTCGGACCCGAAGTTGGGCGTGCCCATCATGATGAACTTGTCAATGTCCCGGCGCTTGGTGAATTCGGGCCCCCGGATGTACCAGCGCGTGACGAGGCCGCCCATGCTGTGGGCTACTACGTCCACTTTTTTGACCCCGGCTTGGTTCTTGATCTCTGCGATGCGGCGGGCCAAATACCACGCATTGACCTTGATGTCGCCGTTATTGGGGAAAAATCCGGTGCCTGTATTGCCGGGTGGGCGGCCAATCGAGAGGTTAAACACATTGAAGCCCGCGGAGCGGAGTGCCTGGCGGACGCTGAGCTCCCACATCGCGTCCGAGGAGTAGATGCCGTGGACGAGGAGGACGGGGTTGCGGCAGATGTCTTCGGATATCTGTGCGAAGATGGCGTCGAGATTCGACGCGGACGGAGACGGGTAGTACACTCCGCCCGTGACCTGGGCGATCTCCTCGAGTTTCCAGACGACTTGGGAGGGGACATTGAGCCCGATTGTATAGATCCTAATGCCAAGGCCAGCCGCACGGTCTGCCGGGGAGCCTGGTTGTCCCGAGGGCGTGTACGTGCCGTCCCCGTCTGTAAGAAAGATGATGACTCGCGAAGCGTTCTGGCGCCCCGAGGCTTGAAGGCCATCGATGGGGGTGTTGAGTCCGACGTTGAGGTTTGTGCCCCCGAACGCCCCCGCCTGGTCCAGCGTCTGGTTGACCAGCGCCAGATTGCCGGTGAGGCCGAGGTGCTGGATGACCGTTGTATCCCAGTGCACCACGCCCGCTCGGTCAAGACTGGCGTTGAGCTTGGCCACGAAGTCCTTCGAAGCCTGCGCGCGAAGGAGTAGCGGGTCGTTCCAACCCATGCTCCCAGAATTGTCCAGTGAGAAATAGATGTCGATGGGCTTGCCGCAGGCGGTCTGGGCGTGAGCTGGCTGCAGGGCGAATGGAAAAAGGAGCGCAAGGGCCAACAAAACGCCGACAGGACGTGGCTTGCTTTGACCCCAACCCACCATGCGGGGAGTAAGTCACATGTATTTAAATAGTTTGAGGGTGCCCGCTGTCCGGTTCGTTAAACCTCATTCACGCATCATGGTGCTGTGCCGTCAAAGACTTTCCGGAAGAGGGCTGACCCACTCCCCCTGCGCGGTGTGACATCCCGCATGGTGATTTGGACTGCCTCGGCGTCGCTGCCCTGCCCGTCTGAAACATTAAACGTCACAGTGTAGACCCTGGAGTCGTCGAACGTGCATTTGAAGAGAGCAGCTGACACGTTTGAGACAGAAGAGTCGTGAATAACGCTGAGGCATCTATATAAAAAATAAGTGGAAAGGCCGGAGGTGTTAAAATAAAATCAGGTTTCCCAGGCATACATTTAAAAACCTGGCGTGGTGGGGGAAGGACATGCAATGGAGCATTGCGTTGCTTGTGGCCGCCATTCTGGCCCTCATCATCCTCGCCAAGTTCGTCAAGGCCGTCGGGCAGGCCCTATTCTTCGGCGGCATCATCGTATTTGTCGCGGGCATCTTGTTGACGGCCTGGGTCGTGCGCGATGCCAAGGAGTTCAAGGAGCGCTTCCCGGCCGAGCCGAAGACCTTCCTGCTCGTCAATAACGACACCGTCCTGGCCGGTTTTGTCCAGGGCGGAAATAGAACGGAGTACTACAATGGTTCAGGCCTCACCGCGGCGCGGGCCCTGTTCGCCGCCCGGAACCTCTCCGGCCTGCGCGGCTCGTCCTACAAGCTCATCATCTTCAATCTGAGCGTCTTTGACTGGGGCCGCAACTACACGCTGCCCGAGGAGGGGCCTTCCGTCAATGGCGGGGTGGCGCGCGCCCTCCTCCTCGCGGCCGACCCCCTCCCCCCGCTCAAGGACCTGTATGTCCAGCGTGCCCAGGACTTGGTCGGCGGAAAAATAGACACGAAGGCCTACGAGGCCCGCCTCGCCGAACAGTTCCCCGACGGGGCCGTCGCGAAGGGAAAACTTTTTAATGCGGTGGCCCAGGAGAGCCTCCAGGGCGAGAACATGCTCCTCGTCCTCCGAGGCCTGCGCGAGGAGTCCGTGACCGTCGACCCCGAAGGCGCCGTCTTCCGGGTCCTCAAGCACGCCCCCGCCAAGGTGTTCCCAAATGAAACTGCCGTTTTTCCGCAGGAAGGAGCGGGTTCCTGAATTCAAGGACACGCTGCCGCCGCTGGACACGCTGGGCGACAAGCCCATCAGGGGCTTTGAGGAGCCGCTGCCCACGCCGTCCTCGTATCCGGCCCCGCAGCAATTCTTCTCTCCCCCGGGCCAGCCCGCGTTTCCCGCCGGCCCCTCCTCGATGGACAAGGACTTCCAAATCATCGCCTCCAAGCTGGACTCTATCCGCGCGCAGCTCGACTTGGTCAACACGCGCCTGGCGCGCCTCGAGCAGATCGCCGAAGAAGCCAATAAGCAGCGCCCCGGGTGGTAGGCGATGCGGCGGGGCCCGCGCCTCTTCCTGTTGGCGCTTGCGCTCGTCTTCTTCGACCAGTCGCTGAAGTGGTGGTTCACCAAGGCCTCGGCGGACTGGGGGTTCGTCTCGTTCCACTTTGTCCAGAACACAGGCTCAAGCTTCGGCCTCCTCAAGGGCTTCGGGCCCTACCTGATGTGGCTGTCCGTCATCGTCTTGGGCCTCATCCTCTTCTTCTTTGACCGCGTGGGGCCGCGCCTCCAGATCCCCGTCGCGATGGTCGCGGCCGGCGTCGCAGGCAATCTCCTGGACCGGGCGCGCCTTGGCTACGTCGTCGACTTCATCGATCTCGGCTGGTGGCCCGTCTTCAATGTCGCCGACGCCTGCATCTCGATCGGGGTGGCGTGGATCGTGGTCGAGGATCTTCTGAGGGGACGCAAGAATCAGAAATCCCGCCGCTCGGCGCGCACCGCGGCCTGAGGGCACGCGGTATGCGCGCGCCTCGCCTTGACAGGCGGGATTTCTGGTCTTGAAATGCTGCATTCCTTCAGTCTGTGGCTGGAGGATGGGAACGCAAGTGGTGCGTAGCCCACGGCAGTGCAAGGAATGCTGCGTGCAAAAGCGAGGAGGCCTAGCTACCGAGGGCAGCGAGCATACCGCCGGCCTTGTGACCGGCGGCGCCTCCGAGCTTTTGAAATGGACGCCCTGAAGGGCGGGGTATGAATCCCATTTCAAGAAGCAGGGATCCTAGAACTCCTCCAGATCGTCCATCTTGTCCAGGTAGCCCTTCAACTTGAGCCACTTGACCTGGTTCGACTTGTACTTGAAGAGGATGTCGCCCTTCTCATCGCCGCCGAACTCCCAGGGCTCGACTAGGACGATGTCGTTGTCGCGCACCCAGAGCCGGCGCTTGAGGCGGCCCGGGATGCGGCAGATCCGGGTCTTGCCGTCGAGGCAGCGGACCTTGCAGCGGCTGGCGCCCAGGCGCTGCTCAAGAACGCCGAGAACCTCCTTGTCGGACGGCAGTTTGACTCGGCGGATCTCCTCCACAATCTGGTCAGTGAGGGCCTCCTCGTCGCGTTCTTTCTTGCCCATGGCGTCCCGCAAAATGGGCCCACGTTTAAATAGCTTGTGGGGCATGCGCAATGCGCTTTCCGTCGAGCCCAAAGCAAACATTTAAATATGATGCGCGGCTGAAACGATACCCATGGACCTGAAACTTCCAAAGGCCAGGACGATGGTCTTTGACGCCCCCATCAGCAAGCGCGTCCTCGCCTTCCTCGTCGACCTCCTCCTCATCGAAATCCTCATCGTCTCGCCCTTTGCCCCCTTGTTTCCGAGGATGGACGAGTCGGCCGTCCGCCTGGCGCTCTCCGGCGGGGGCTTGCCCATGACGCCCCTCCTTTACGTCGTGCTCCTGTGCATCCTTGTCCTGGCCTGGCTCTACTTCTCGCTGTTCCAGTCCGTGTTCGCGCAGACGCCGGGCATGATGCTGCTGCGCATCACCCTCGAGGGGGGGCAGTCCTTCGGCCGCTGCCTGGTGCGCAACCTCTTCGTCTTCCCCATCTTCCCCTTCTTCCTCCTCTGGATCATCGAGCCCCTCTACCTTCTCCTCCGGCGCCGGACCTGGCTTGAGCAGCTCACCGGCGCGCGCGTCGTCGAGCACGTCTCCATCACATGAAGCCCAAGCCCTCCCACCGGTGGGTCCTCGTCCTGGCCTTCCTCGCCGGCTTCCTCGCCCTCAGCCTCGTCCTGTCCGGCATCGCCGGCCTCTTCTCCAACAACGCCGCCAAAAAGGAGGGCAGCGGCAACGTCGCCCTCATCCCCGTCGAGGGGGTGATTCTGGCCACGACCTCCGAGGAGGCCGTCTTCGGCGGCGAGAATGTCGCGAGTTCGGCCTTCATCGTTGAGGCCATCCGGGAGGCGGAGGAGGACATGTCTGTCCGCGCCCTCGTCTTCGAGATCAACAGCCCGGGCGGCAGCGCGGTCGCAAGCGACGAGATCGGAAGCGCCATCAAGCTGGCAAAAAAGCCCACGGTCGCCTGGATCCGCGAGGTCGGCGCCTCGGGCGGCTACTGGGTGGCCAGCGCCACCGACCACATCATCGCCAACCGCATGTCGATCACCGGCAGCATCGGCGTCATCGGCAGCTACCTCGAGTACCCGGACCTGCTCAAGCGCTTCAACGTCACCTACAACCGCCTCGTCGGGGGCCGCTACAAGGACGCCGGCATCCCGTACCGCCACCTCACCGGCGAGGAGGAGCAGATTGTCCAGTCCAAGATCGACCTCATCTACAACTACTTCGTCGAGGAAGTCGCCCTCAACCGCAACCTCTCCTACAACGACACCCTCGGCATGGCGACAGGCATGTTCTATCTGGGCGCCGAGGCCAAGGACCTGGGCCTCGTGGACGAGCTGGGGGGCGAGCCTGAGGTCAAGGCGTACCTTGAGGCGCAGGGCATCAAGGGCGTCGAGTTCGTCCGCTTCGAGCAGCGCATCAGCTTCTTCGACCTGCTCGCCGGCCTCACGTCCCGCCTGGGCTTTTCTGTCGGCCAGGGCATCGTCTCCAACGCCAGGGAAGGGTGGCGCATACAAACATGACCAAGTGCTTTCTCTGCGGCGCGCAGGCGATGTACTGCATCAAAGGCCAGCCCGAGATCGCCTACTGCGAGGAGTGCGCCGTCGAGGCGTTCGGCGATGCGAGCCTCCTAGTCAAGCTGGAAGACGAGAACAGACCGCAGGTG
Source organism: uncultured Methanosarcinales archaeon (assembly GCA_964445245.1). Taxonomy (GTDB): domain Archaea; phylum Nanobdellota; class Nanobdellia; order Woesearchaeales; family JAHJEM01; genus CAYUKJ01. The sequence continues at coordinate 6,563 of CAYUKJ010000061.1, forward strand.
ACCGAAGAATCGGATAGTTAGGCTCATTGCCGGTTTTTTATTATATTTTTTATATATTTTATCTCATATATTTTTTATTTTTTTATTATATTTATTTAATTTTATTTTCTAATTTTTATTATTATATTTATTTTTTTAATTTTAGGGCAGACCCTTTCCGTCCGCACGGAGGAAAGCTGAGCGGAAAAAAGACGGAAAAACGATGGAGCCAAGCAAGGCGCATCCTCAGACTCCCAGGAGGGCAGGCTGTGGGCTGGTGGGAGGGGCCGCGTTCTCCTGCTGCCTCCAGATTAAGCCGTCTAG
>CAYUKJ010000062.1:0-5103 GCA_964445245.1 uncultured Methanosarcinales archaeon
AGTTGCTGGGCCCCAGAAATCTTCGATTTCTGAGGTGCAGAGCACCTGTGGTGCTCGCATCCCAGCGCCCAAGGCGCTGTGGAGCTCAAAAGCCGTTGAGGCTTTTGTTGGCCACAAAAGCGCATTTTCATCGCGGCCCGTTAGTTATCACTATTGAGTACGTATCTGTGCCACGATGCTCGAAACAACCTTTAAAAACTGGAATGGCCCGGAACCTCCGATGCTGAACGTCCTTGAATACCATCCGGGCTCCGACAAGGTCGTGGAGGGCTCCTTCGACGGGCATTGGCACGACAAGCTCGTGTGGGTCGACGCCTCGAACCCGACGCCAGAGGAGGAGTCCGCGCTCAAAGTCCGCCTCGGGCTTATCGACTTGGACTTTCGGAAATGCCTTTCCATCCAGGCCAAGCCGGGGCTTGACAACCTGGGGCAGTTCACGCTCATCATGTTCTCGGCGCCCGACCACGGGGGGGCGCAGCACGCAGCCCACCTTGCCGTCTTGCTTGGCAAGCAAGTCATTGTGACCATCCGGCGCACCGACGGGGGCCACGCCCCCCTTGCGGCCATGCCGGCCGAGCAGAGTGCCGCGATCTTCCGGCGGGGAGCCACGTTTTTGGCCTTCAAGATGCTCGAGGAAATCGTCGAGCGTTACTTTGTCATCCTCGAGGACCTCTATGAGCGCCTCGGCGCGCTGGAGACCCAGATCATGAGCCGGCACGATGAGAAGCTCATCCACGAGCTCTTCCACCTCAAGAAAATCCTCATCTTCTACCAGCGCGCCATCAGCGGCAACCGCGATGTCCTGGGTTCCATCGAGAAGGGCTACGGGCTGCACATCGAGGCCAAATTCATCCGGGAGTTCCGGTTCCTATACATGGACTCCGTCCAGCTCCTCGAGCTCGTGTCAGCCTACCGTGAGCTCATCACCAGCAACGTCGAGATTCTCATCTCCGTGGCGAGCAACGACCTCAACAAGATAATCAAGCGGATGACGGCCTGGGGCACCATCATCCTGATCCCGTCGCTGATCGCCGGCATCTACGGGATGAACTTCCGGGTCATGCCAGAGCTCCATTGGCAGTACGGCTACGCCTTCGCCTGGGGCCTCATGGTCCTGTCGATGGTCGCCCTGGCCGCCTATTTCAAGGCGAAGGATTGGTTTTAGGGAGGCGCTGCCAGGCTCCCCGCCCCTCCTTCTTCGAATCGGGACCCAGGCCCTTCCCGTCCAGGACATGGGCTTCCAGGAACCGGGCGAGGACGGCCCTAGCGTACTCGAAGAGGTCCGGGTCGCGGCGGTCGCGCTCGGTTCCGTACGTGGGATAGAGCGAGAAGGAGCGGCCCTGCCATTCGCAAGCGTGCTCCAAGATGGCCGGGAAATCCCCGAATTCGTCCTTGTTCACGCCCTCGATAAAGACGTGCCGCGTTTCGAGGATGAAGCCGAGCGGGTGCTTCGGAGAGGCCATCCGGACCTGCGCGAACGTGAGGCGCTCGTTGGGCTTGGGCAGATAGGCTGGCTTGCAAAGGTATGGCGCGCCGTTTGAGAAGCCAGCCAGGGTCTGCTTGAATGTCTCCGCCAGGGCATACATGTTCACCCGCGCCGCCGTCTCGAAATCGATGAAGGGCGGCGGGTCAGCAGGCTCGAAATACCGTGCGACCTTCGGCTTGATGAAGCGCCCCTCCAGGCGGTGTTCTAGGTCCATGACAGGCCAGGAGCAATCCGCCCGGGTTTTTCAGCTTTGCGGAACGGGGAGGGCACAGAAGCAACGGCCATTTTTTCTGATCGCTTCCGGCCGGCAAACATGGTCCTTGCCCTGGGTCGCCAGGCAGCTCGAAGCGATCTTCCCGCCCGGACACAAATTGCCCTGCTTGGCAAAAAGTTTATAAACTGGCCTTTTCCGGAAAAGTTCCATGAAGCGCCCCGGTGTCGTGTGGGGTTATTCCCTTGTGGTCACAGCGGGCATTCTCTGGTGGCTTGTCTCGGCTTTCCCCCTGCTTTCTTCCCCCGTTGCGCTTGACAAGCTTGTGGTGCTTGTCGGCCTTGTCGCCATCGTCCCGATGGTGGGCTTCATCTGGAAGTTCTTCATGCTCAAGAAGGCCGCGCTGACGTGGATGTATGTCGCGTTTGCCGTCGAGGTGGCCATCAATCTCCTGCTTCGCCAGTGGGTTTGGGCCATCGTGATTGCCCTCTTTGGAGTCGCCGTCTGGGACTACATCCGGAAGAAGAAAGTCGACGGGCAGCCGCTCTTCACGTGAAGCGCCTCCTCATTCCGTACGGGCCGGCCTTGACATTCCTCTTCGTTCTGGTGCTGCTCTCTTCGTGCCGGTCGGCTGACGTCTCGGTTCCCGTAGCGCAACCGCCGCCAGCCGAACTGCCAGCGCCGGCAGGCCCACCTGCGACGCCTCCCGCGGCGAATCAAGCGGCTGAAAATGACGCTGCAGACCCGCCGCCAGCTCCTGTTAGTCCTGCGGTTAACCTCCCGGAATCATGCGGGCCAACGCCTACTGAGCGGCAATCTCAAGCCTATTCGACCTGGCGCCACTGCATCATCACGGCGGCAGAAACCAACAACAATGCCGCGGTCTGCGAAAGCTTGAACGACGACACCTATGACCATGACGATTGCCTCCTGCGCGCAGCCTTGGCCGCCAAAGACGCGGAGGCATGCAAGCGCATCTCCAGCGACTTGGCCAAGTCGGCGTGCATCACCGGCGTCGCGCGCAACACCTCGAATTTCGCGCTGTGCGAATCCGTGGGTAACCCGGACTCCCGCAATCGCTGCATCGCGTCGGCCGTCTCTGTGCCCGAAGATGAAGCGCGCTGCCGACAAATGCCGCAGCCGCACGACGGCTTCTGTTACTCCAACCTGGCCAGCACCACCTACCAAACGAAGTTCTGTGGGAAGATCAAGACGCAAGTCCAAGGCTTCGTGGGCATGTGCTACGGCACCGTGGGATTTCGCAGTGGCGACCGCGCTGTGTGCAGGCAAATCGGGAACACCGACGCGCGTGATATGTGCTGGGACACCTTGGCCGTGAACCTGCTAGACGCGTCTCTCTGTGAGGACATCGCGGATTCCGCGCTGCAGGGACGCTGCCGGCTCGAAGCCGCCGCGCAGCGCATTTCCTAAGCCTAGTGAGTGCCTTCCTCTGCAAGGACCCCTCACTTTTTTAAATCCGCCTTGACTCTATAGACGCATGGTCGACTACGTGACCAAGATCAAGGAGCTCGAGGAGCAGATCTCCAAGACGAAGTACAACAAGGCCACCAGCCACGCGATCGGCCTGATGAAGGCGCAGCTGGCGCGCCTCAAGGACAAGGAGGTCGCCCGCAGCGCCAAGAAGGGGGCCGCCGAGGGCTACCAGGTCCGCAAGACAGGCGACGGGACCGTCATCCTCCTGGGGTTTCCGAGCGTCGGGAAGTCCACGCTCCTCAACGGCCTCACGAACGCGAACAGCGAGGTGGCCGCGTACGCCTTCACGACGCTGACCGTGATCCCGGGCCTCCTGGAGTACGAGCACGCCAAGATCCAGGTCCTGGACGTGCCCGGCGTCGTCGAAGGTGCGGCGACCGGCCGCGGGCGGGGCCGCGAGGTCCTGGCCTGCATGCGGGCCGCCGACCTGGGCCTAATCATCCTGGAAGTCCAGCACCCCGGGCACCTCGCCGTCCTCCGCCGCGAGATCGCCGACGTGGGCATCCGCCTCGACCAGCGGCCCCCCGACGTCAAGATCACCAAGACGATGCGCGGCGGCATCCGCATCGGCAAGACCGTACGGCTCAGCAAGCTCGACGACAAGACGATTGGGGCCATCCTCAAGGAGTTCCGCATCAACAACGCCGACGTCGTCATCCGCTCGGACATCACCGCCGACGAGCTCATCGACGTCATCGAGGGCAACCGCGTCTACATGCCCTCCGTCGTCGTCGTCAACAAGGCCGACATGGTCCGCCCCGAGGAGGCCGAGCGCGTCCGCCGCGCCACCGGGGCAGACCTGTGCATCTCCGCGCAGCGGCGCGAGCACCTCGAAGAGCTCAAGGCCCTCATCTTCGCGCGCCTGCGCCTCATGCGGCTCTACCTCAAGGAGCCCGGCAAGGACGCCGACCTGGAGATCCCCCTCATCATCTTCTCCGGGGCGACCGTCCGGGACCTCTGCCGCAAGCTCCACCGCGACTTTGAGGACAAGTTCAAGTTCGCGCGCGTCTGGGGGCCGTCAGCGAAATTCGGGGGCCAAAAGTTCCAGCTCGCCCATGTCTTCAAAGATGGGGATGTGGTGGAGCTGCACACCACGTGAGCGGAAGGCCCCGCATGCCCGGCAGTATGGCCGGGATGCCGCAGACCTCGCCTCCGCACACGCGAAAACGTTATGCTTGATGCCACCTTGGCTTTCGGCATATGACCCGATCCGCCTACTATTATGAGCAGGCCGTCCTTGTGCCCCTCGAAGAGCGCGTCCGGAACGTCAAGGAGCGCGGCCTGGAGGCCAAGCTGCCGGAAGGGGAACAAAAGGAGCGCGGCCCGAAGCGGACCTATGCCTCCCCCGGCACGGCCATCATCGACGGCGACGGCAACCTCCTCGCCGGCTCCCCCGAGCATTACGGCCTTGCCCGCTCCTTCAAGGACGCCTACGAGCGCTTCCTCGACTCCGAGGCCGGCGGCCTCCTCAAGGCCTTCCTCAAGAAGAAGGGCTACGCGGGCTCCCTGGAGGCGCAGCTCTACGCCGTCGGCGAGCCCGAGGGCGGCAAGGACGCCCTGGCGTGGCGCATGATTCCGGAACAAGGGCGGGGGCCCCAGGCCGTCGGCCTCAACCCCCGCCATCTCGACGAGTTCCGGAAAGACCCCCTCCGGGTCCTTGCCCACGAGGCCATCCATGCGGTCGTCAGGGACGAAAAGGCCACCTGGGACCTCACCGAAGAGTATCTGGGCCTCCTGCAGAACTACCTGGTCAGCATGGCCGAGAAGACCGTCCCGCTCTACCGCGAAGACGTCCTGGAAGACTGCGAGCGCATCGCGGGCTACGGGTCGCGGCCCCTGCGCGGCACTGGACGTTCGGACACAGGACTTAAGTACGCCGCATAACTGGATTGGCGGGTGGCGGAGCGCATCC